>NZ_CP012622.1:900000-1179577 GCF_001281045.1 Spiroplasma cantharicola
TTGCTTCCACTTTCAAATCATTCTATCAGCAGTAGCTCCACCTCAATTAGCAATAATTTTAGTTTCATTTTCTAAAGATTGATTTTCTTTTTTTTGTTTTCTATCAATTAGATACTGAGAATTATCAATATCATAAACTCCTCGGTCAGCAGTTTCTGGTTCTGTAGTAAAATCGTTAATATTTAAACTGTTAATATCTCCTTCACCTTCTTTTGTATATAAAGAAGAAATATTTATGATATCATAAGGGTTTTTTTCAGATTCAATTACTGCTTTAATTTGTGGTTCTCTTCATCCAAGTTGTTCTTTGCCAATAACATTTCCCCAATTTCATCAATATCCCATTAAAGTGGACTGTGATTGTTGAATAGGATTTCTTGCTTTTCTAATTGCTTCTTCACTAGCTTTAAAGTGAATTTCTGCTGTTCCCTTTGCAATCCTTGAATATTCTGATGTTCTAATAGTTGCCACATAATTTTTAATTTTACTTTCATTTTCAGTTTGTCTTGTTAAATTAAAATTACTTGGATAACTTAAATTTCTTTCCTCTTTAATAGAATTTACATCAAATTGAAAATTTGCAATTCTTTCAATATCTTTCTTGCTATCAACAGTTATATTATTAATTTTTGCTATTGCTTTAATAATCTCTTTTTGATTTACCTCTGCCATTTCTCCTAAATCAAAATTATATTTAAAGGATTCTATATCTTTTAAACTAAAAGAACAAGCTACAACTGTTGTGGCTGTAGTTGAGACAAGAAACGAAACAGAAGCTAAAGCAGCTAGTAATTTTTTCATAAAAAAATCTCCTTTTTATGATTATACAATAAAAAACACTAAAGTCTTTTTTGTATTATTTACTATTTTTTATTAAATTTTGCAATAATTTCATCCAAATATTGACTAATATTTGGATCTTTATTTTCAATAAAATACTCATGTTTCTTTAGAAAATCTTGCAAATATTGACTAAATTCTAATGGATTTTTATTAATTTTTTGTAAAGTTAATTCAATTTCTTTTTTAAATTCATATGCTAAATTTATAGCTTTAGAAATTATTATTTCTGAATTTTTTCTAGCAATTTCATAAACATTTTTAGTTCTTTGTAATCCAATTTTTGTATATTCTTCTTTATTTTTATAACTATCTAATTCTTTCTCTAACATTTTTATTTTTAATAATAAATCTGAATTTTCCATTATAATTTTCCCTCAAAATTCCAATTTAAAGAGATCTCTGCAGTCTTTTTAAATTTTTCACGATATTTTTCATTTTTGCTAACAATTATATTAATGATTAAATCGAAAATAATCATTTCTCCTGGAACAGATGAAATTGATGGATATTTTATTTTATCATTGCTAATAGTTTGTGTTTCAATTATATGAATTTTATTGATATCCAAATCCTTTTCTAATTGTTTAGAAGTTATTTCCTTATCAGAAGTTAGAACTAAAATTGGAATATTTTTATTATATGTTCATTTAATTGATTCAACTATTTCTTTGGTTCATCCAGTTCTTGTAATGAAAATAACAAAATCGTTTTCATCAAAGAAAATTGCTCTTTGAACATAGTTATGAATATTGGAAACTGCTTGAGCCATAATATTTATTCTTGATAAATTTAAGACAAAAGAACTTGCACTTATCTGTTGCTGCTCTATTCCAAATATCATTACTCGTTTTGAAGAATAAATTTCTTTTGAGATTAATTCAATTTCTTCATTTTCTATACTATTTAATGTTTCATTAATTGTATAAATTGCAGCTCCCCTAACATTATGAATAATTTCTTCAATTGTATTATCATCACCTAACTTATAATAACTTCCTTGCATACGTGACTTTTCATAAACAAACATTTGTATAGATTTAAAAGACTTAAATCCCAACTTTTGGCAAACCCTTGTCATAGTTGACGGACTTACATTGCTTTTCTTTGATACTTCTTGTATAGAATGACTACAAAAGAATTCCGGATCATTATTTACTAAATTTAATATCGAACTTTCAGTAGAGTTTAATTTCTTATCATTTAAATCAATTATTTTCATCTTTTATTACCTCTTTTTTTTAGTTTTTATTAAAGAGATTTTTTTGATATATTTAGAATTATTTTTTAATTCATCCATATGATTTTCTCTTAATTGTTTTAATTCTACTATATTAGAGCATTTTTTAATATCTCTGATATAATCAGTTGAAAGTTTTAAAACAATACTAGTTCCATAAACATCAACTTTTTTTTGTTTTACTTTAAATATTATAAATGTTATTAAGCAAAAAGATAATATTAAAATTAAACTATAAGTAATAATAAATGGAATTGCTAAATTTTCTCCTAGTCTAAAATCAACTTTATATAGTTGCTCTTCACCTAAACCTTCATATACTAAATTCTTTGCATTTACCCAACCTGCTTGCATTACATTAAGCATATATCTTTGTGGGAGAAAATATAGTATAAAATTTAGTCAATTAATTCTTGCAACTACTTCATAAGGAAAAGCACAACCTAATAAATTATAAGAAAATATATAAATTAAAGAAACATAAATTGAACCAACAACAGTTGATTCTACAAACATAAAAATTGCATAACTGATTAAAACACAAAGTAATCACAAACTTATTGTTCCTCCAAGAAACATAGTTCAGTTAACTGATGAAAATAAAGCTCTCTGCTCTTTAAAAAATAGTAATGTGAGACACATTAATAAAACTATAATACAAAAGTTTATTGTAAAGTTTGCCAAAATATTTGCTCCTGGCTTTATAAAACTATTTAAACCTGTGCTATTAATTCTTTTATCAAAACCACTATTTTTATTATTTGAAAGTGCTCTATGAAAAGTATGTATTCCATTTCTTACAATTAATGCTCCAATAGCTGAAGAGAACAGAAATGGATTATTTCCTTTAAAAAGTAACCATATAAATAATGTAAAAATAACAAGAAAAACTCCAAGAAACATATTTAATGGAGAATAAATAAAAGTTTTTAAAGATAAAATATAAAGATCTTTAAAACTCTTAAAATTATTATTTACTTTTTTATATTTTTTATGAATTTGCATTTTCAATTTTTCCCTTTGCTTTTCTTTTTTTCTTTTTCTCTTCAATAATTAATTTCTTAACTTCCATTATTTCATTTAATTCTTCAATTGAATTTGCCTTTTTAATACTGTAAATAATTGCATTATGTTTTAAATTAGTTGGATACTTTTTAAGAAGATTCTTTTTATAACCAAAAACTCTTTTTAAAAGTAAATAAATTCAAATAGTTAAAATTACTAATATTATAAATGAAATAATATATGGAATTCAAAAGTTACCATTGTAGCCAAACTGATTTGTTTCCATACCAATATCATTTGCTCACCCCGAAGCCATTATATTTAAAAAATATCTCTGAGGAAGAAAGAAACCAATTATAATGATAGGTTTATTTTGCTCTAATAATGTTCATGGAATTCCCAATCCTAATAAGAACATTGGTAAAAAGTAAAAAATATTTGCTATAACAGAAGCTCATTCATAGCTTTTAGAATGAAAAACTATTATTAAAGCAATTAAATTTGATGAAATAGCTAGAAGAAAAAAACCTAAAAATAAAATTGGTCAATTAACATTAACTATCTCTTGTCTTTGGTCTGAAAATAACATACTTATTCCGAACATAAACACAGCTACTAGAAAATTAACTATTTGATTAAATAATATAATAATTGAGAATACAAATGTCTTTGAAATTTTAGTAGAAAAAAGTCGTTCAAGAAACCTAGAGGATTTAAAATCATAAATGGTTTTTACAAGATTAAATAAACAATTTCTAATTACACTAATCCCTATTGCACTAGCAACAATAAAATTATCAACTACTAAGTCCTTATTGCCAGCTCCAGTACCAGCATTTTTAAAGGCTAATCATATGACAAGAGTAATTGTCGTAATTATTCACCCAGAAAAAACTACAAACAAATCTTTTTTATAATTGGATAATTGCATTGAGAAAATTATTTTAAACGTGTTTCAATTACTCTTTTTCATATTTTACCTCCCTTTAATTTTCTTTTTTTCTAATTTTTGTTGTTTTTTAATTGATTTATTTTCAAATTTCATAGCTCTAATTTCTTCTTGTATATATTTTTTCTTTAATGATGATAGTTGTTCCAATTCCTTTTTTGATAACTGAGCTGTAAGCTCAGTTGCATAAACAATATATTTATTGGATTTAAAACTTTTATATAAATCTTCTTCTAAAAAAAGGAAAAACTTTTCTGTTTTTGTAAAAAATAATAAAGCTGATTTTTTATATTTTACTTTTGATTCTAATTTGGTAACTCTTTTTCTAGTCTTTTTAGATATTTTAATAGCCATCTTTGTATGTAATAAAACTTCATCAATATTTTTTCTATTAATAGCAGTTGATAATAAACTAACTAAAACATTTTCTAATTCATTTAAGTGATAATTAATATTTCTAATATATACAATATTTGACTCATGTTCACTGCCAACATTCTTTTCTAAAAATGCATCATAATGCTCTTTAAATATTTTTCTATTATCTTCAAATTTTTTTAAAATTGGTTTAAATAGAGGGTCTGGTTTTACTTTTATTTCTTCTTGACTGATAGCATCCATTATATTTAGAGAGTACTTTTCAAATGTTAAGTTTTTTTGTCAATCACTAACATGGTCATCAGATATTATAAAACCATTATCCAAAACAATAACTCTTTCACAAAGTAATTCGAAAGTTGAATCATCTGGTGAAATTACTACAAACGATGCTTCATATTTTTCTTTATATTCTTTTAAAAATTTTAAAATTTTTATTTTAAAATCTAATCCTATTGAAGATGAAACTTCATCTAAGACAACTAATCTTGGTCTGTTTATTATTGCCAAAGCAATTGAAAATAATTGCAGTCAAGAAGTATTACAAGAGGATAACGTTTTGTTTCATCTTAAATCAATACCAAATACTTCTACAAGATCATCAATTCACTCTTTATCTTGAATATCATTAATATTTTTATATAAACTAAAAACTTCTTTTACAGTAAAACCCTCAGGTCAGGTTGTTTGTCTAAATTGAAATCCAATATTTGCCATAACATTTTCGTCATTAAAATTATATTGAATGATTCCCCCAGATTGCTTTATTTGACTTGCAATTAATCTAGCTAAAACACTTTTTCCAGATTGATTTGGACCAATTATTGCTAATCCTTCACCTTTGTTAATTTTCAAATTAATTTTCTTAATGACTCAATTTGTTTTATTAAATATTTTTGAAACATTCTCTAAAGAAACTGTTACTTCATTGTTTTTCATCTTTTTCTAACCTTTCTATTTATTATTTATAAAATCTTCAACCAACTTTCAATACATAACAGTATGTAAAACTTGAGTTCTTATATGTTCTCCTGTTAAAAAAATATGTAATGCATCTTTAACTTTTAAAACTTTTCTTAAATTATAGAATTTTTCACTATCTTGATAATCTGTTACTTTATCTTTTTTGGAATGTAAATAAAGTACTGGAAAAGAATTTTTGCATAAAGGAATTCTATATGTTATTGTATCTGCTTCAATATCTATTTTATATTTTTCATTATATACTTTATAAACTCCCTGTAATATTTTATCTAAAAAATTACCAATAAGTGTACCTCCAATTGTATTAATAATTCTTTTTAAAACTTTTGTAGTTTCAAAATATGGAGAATCAGCAACAGCAAACTTAATATTATATTTTTTAATGTTATTTGAGATGGCAACTCTATTAACTGTATGAGCTCCCATTGAAAATCCCAATAAAGATATTTCTTTTGTTTTAAAATTAGTTTTAACAAACTCCAAAGCATGTACTAAATCCTTTTCTTCATTAATACCCATTGTAATAAGTGCATCATCTGATTCACCATGATTTCGAAAATCAAATGCGAAAATATTATAACCAAGTTTATTAAAATAATAACTTGCAATTGCCGATGATTCTTTTGAAGATGAAAAACCATGACAAGCTATAATTCATTTTTTTGATTTTTTCTTGTTTAAGTGATAAATACCAACAATATTTTTTGAATCAAAAGATTTAAATTCAACTTTTTTAAATTCTTTGACATTAAGATTTAAAACTTCTTGATCATTTGTTTGTTCAAAAATAGCTTGTTGATATAAACTTAATAAATTTATATATCCATTATTTTTATATAAATCATAATTCTGGCGATTGCGATTGTTAATTAAGCTTATAACTTTTTCAATTAATAAATTGTTCATAATATTTTTCCTTACTAAATAAATAGTATAAAAAAAATCTACATAATTGTAGATTTTTTAAAACTTTTATTATTTTAATCAGTTTGCTCTTTTCAATGAGCACCATGTCTATTTCTATATCAATCTTCTGCAATTATTGTCTTTCAATCTTGATAGGCTTTATAAGCAGCTTTTCATTGCTCTCTTCCTAAAATTTTTGAATTAATTGTAACATTGTAGTATTTATATTGACCAGTACCAAATGCTTCATATGATTTTGTATATGGAGTCAAATAGTTAACTGTTCAAACAGTTGGCATTGCTTTTGTATATAAAGTTAATGTTAAAAAATCTTTATATAATAATTGTGTTTCAGTTTCAGCAAATTCACTAAACCTTTGATTTGATTCTGCAACTTCTAAATCAGTTTTTTGAAAATCATTTGAGTAAGTTTCATAAGCTTTCAATACATCTTTTGTTGCACTATTTTCATCACTTGGATTGTCTAATGATTTTGCATAAAGTCTATCAGTTGTAATATTGTAATCTGAACCTTCAACTTCATTTGTTTCAACTGCAGAAACTTTACTTTTAAATAATCTTGAAGTTCCATTATACGCTCCATAAGGACCTCATAATGTCATTGTTTCTAAAAAACTTGATGGGTCTTTGTAGTCAGGTGATCAACCACTTACAAACAGGTCAGTTGCTCCTCTTGAACCATTTGTTCTATATTCATCTGTTGATGATAAAACTTTAGTTTGTACAAAGATGGGATTATTTTTAATTTCATTAAATTTTTTAAACATCATATTTAAGTAAGGGTTTAATGAGTTGTTATTTGAAGGACTTAAAATAAGTTTTAAAATAACTTTTTCTTCTGATTTACCTTTTACTTTTCTTTTTTTAATATTGTTTAAAGTAATATATTCATTTATATTCTTAATTAATTCATCATTATTTTTGTTAGTTAAATCTTTTGACTTATTGAAATACGGATCTTTACCATCTTTTAAACTTCAATCAGCATCACTAGAAGTAACACTACCACCATTGCTTTTAATTATTTCATCATAACTATCTGATACATATTGTGTATAATCTTTAGCACCATTACTAGCAACTCCATAACCTGTATAAGTATTTCTTAACATTTGTGATGGTTGCCCAACCTCATCAATTGTTTTTGAAAAATATCTTACAAAGTCAGTTCTATCTAATGCTGTTGATAAAAATGTTCTTGCATCAATTGATTGAAGTAGTTTTGAAGCATCCAAAGCTCTATCTCTATCATCAGGTTTTAATGAGTTATCATCAATTTCTGAGTTATAAAAGTTATATACTAATAAAAATGAACCTGAAGCATCTGGAGAAACAATTGGATATGCTCCTTCAAAATTTGGATTTTCATATGCTTCTTTACCTTGACCAATATAGTTTTTTCAACCTTTTAAGTCATCTGATTTTAATTCAAATCCAGTTGTTGAACCTGATTCAAATAAAATTCTTTCTTTTGTAGCTGATGCATCATCAACATAGTTAAATTCTAAAGTATTAATTTTTGTACTATCTTTTAAAACATAATGCTCATTTTTTTGTAAAATAATTTTTCCATTTGGATTTGCTTGAGTAGGATAATAAGAAGCATTATACATTGCTTGTGTAAAATCTTTAATATCACCTTTATCTGCTGTAAAAATTGGTGAAAAAACTGAGTATGTTAATAAACTTTCAAAATATGGAGCTTTTTTTGTTAAATCAAAAGTAAGTAATTCTGGAGTTGTCTCTGAAACAGTAATTCCAAATTCGTCAGAATTGTTACTTCAAATTTTTTCTTTTTCTTCTTTAATAGCAGCATTTAATTTTGCAGTATCTTCAGGTGTTTTCTCACTTTTTTCAAATTCTGCTTGAGCTTTTGAAATATTTTTTTGAATATCAGAAGCACCTTTGATAAATGATGTTCACAATGAAGCAACATCTGAACCATTTTTTGGATTTAAAGCAAATCAAGCTGCTTGTCTAACTCCGTCAATAACAGAAGCTTTTCCCTCTCCTGTTTTAGTTTGGTCAGAAGATACTTTACCATCTTGATCAACTATTTTTCCTTGATAATTAACTCATGTCATTGGTCTTGTTTTATAAGTTCATTGCTGACCTTCATTTTTCATATCACCTACATAAGAATAATTTGAATCAGAAGTATTTTGCTCTTCTCCATACTCACTTTCAACAAGAGAACCATATATTCTTCCATATTGGTCTGTTGATAAAAATGTATCAAAAGAATTAGCTCAAATTCTTGCATCTTCTGCTTGCATTGAATATGCTGTATTTCAACTTGTTACATTTGATGTATAGATAGATTTGAATACATCTGTACTTACTGCTCTATCCATTAGATATTTTAAAGATGTTCCACAAGAGACAACAGAAGATGAAACTAATGTAGTTGTTAAACCTAAACCTAAAAGTCCTAATGTTTTTTTAAATAATATTGACATTTCTTTCTTCCTTTCGTTGTTCTATTTTTTTACTATTTTTTTAATTTCTTTAATTTCTCTTTTATTTGCTCATACAAAATGATCTTTTGTAATTTCTTTAAAATATGGTAAATCAAATATGTAATCGCTATGTTCTTTTTCTGGATCATAAACAACCAATTTAGTTTTCTTAGCAAGCTCTGGTTCTGGAATTGGAATTGCAGAAAGCAACGCTCTTGTATAAGGATGAAGAGGATTTTTAAATAACTCTTCTGCTGGTGCAATTTCAATTATTTGACCATGGTAAATAACAGCAATTCTGTCAGCAATATGGCGAACAACAGATAAGTCGTGAGCCACAAATACATATGTAATTCCCAGTTCCTCTTGGAATTTTTTAAATAAATTTAATACTTGAGCACGTATTGAAACGTCAAGAGCTGAAATTGGTTCATCTGCAACAATAACTTTTGGTTGCATTGCTAAACTTCTTGCAATTCCCACACGTTGTCTTTGCCCCCCAGAAAATTCATGGGGATATCTTGATAAATGTTCAGGTAATAATCCCACTGAATTAACAAGTTTTAAAATAATATGTTTTTTAACAATGGCAGGAGTTGCCTGTTCTAAAGTTATTTTTTCATTTGGATTTTGCTCATTATACTCTGCTACATACAATTCTTTTGCCTCTACACTTTTATAAAGCTCTGGGAAGTTTTCCATTCCCTCAGCTATAATTTCTTCAATAGCCATTCTATCATTTAATGAAGAACTTGGATCTTGAAAAATCATTTGAATATTTTTTCGATTAATTCTTTTTTGTTTTTTAGTTTGATTTTTAAAGAAATAAGAATCTTGAATGATTTCATCAATCGAAGGTAAATCTAAGAAATCAGTTAATTCTACAAAAGATTCAATTTCTTCTGGTGTATAAGTATTTTCAATTCCTTTTCAAGTATAAAAGTTTTCAATTAGTTCTCTATCTTTAATAATATTATTATCAATAATTTTTACAATGTAACTAAACTCTTTTTTTAATTCCTTTAATTTAATATCAGTTATTTTTGATTCATTTGAAACTAAATCCTTTAATTCATTTTCAAAATCAGTATTTTTTAATTTTGAAACTAAAGAATTTATTTTTGGTGTGATATCTTTTTTTTCTGAAAGTAAATTTAAAATTTCTCTACATACAACTACATTTAAATTTTTACGCGATCAAAAATCTGTAATAAAATATTCTAACTTTTTATATTCCTTGTCAGTTGAAGAAACACCATTTGCTTTCATAATTTCAAATTGTTTTTTACACTCTTCAAAGAATTCATTTCTATTTACATAAATTAATTTATTATAATAGTTAATAAATTTTTCTCTTTTTTTCATAGGTGAAGATAATGCGTGCAATTGAAATTGTAATGATTTAGCTCATGAAAGTTTTGATAAAAATTCCTTATGATTATCAGTAATGACTTTTCATAAACCTATTAATTTTTTAAATACTGAATCTAATTTTTCTGGTGGAACATTATCAATTTCGTCTCTATAATTAGAAACCTCTTGAACTGTTAAATAAATTTCATCAGCATTTTCCTTAATTGAAATGATAGTTTCCTTAGTTTCTTTTAATTTTGATAGAATAGATTTTTCAAGTTCCTTTGAAACTTCTGGAATATAAGAATGCAAATTATCTACAAACTTAATCATTCTATCTTCATTTTTAATAATAGAATTTATATATTTTAAATTTTCCAAAATAATTGCTTTTAAATAAGCTAGTTTTGAACTTTTAGTTTGAACTTCAAGATCTTCTTTAGTTAGAACTCTTGGATTATTAGTATAATTTTCATACAATGCTTTTAATCCATCAATTCTGGCTTGAATTTCTCTTGTTGTAATATCCATTTTATATGACATATTTTCAAGTTTTTTAGATATTTCTTTATTTAATTTATATAACCTTGTTGGACTACCAGCTACAATATTATCTTCCATATAGATAGCACCATCTTTTAATGGTTGCACTCCTACAATAGCTCTACCAATTGTGGTTTTACCACTTCCTGATTCTCCTACTAAACCAAATATTTCACCTTTATAGATATCAAAACTAGTTTCTTTAACAGCTCTAAATTTTTTACCTTTAACACGGAATTCAATAACTAAATCCCTAATGTTTAAAAGTACTTCTTTATTTGTTGACATAGTTTTAGCCTACCTTTTCTGATTCTTTTATTGTTTTGCGTAAGTTATTTAAGACATTTGGTTTTTTAACTTTTGGAGAACGTGGATCTAATAGTCAAGTTTTTGCAAAATGAGTTTCACTAACTTTAAACATTGGAGGTTGTTTAATGTAGTCAAGTTCTAAAGCAAATTTATTTCTTGGAGCAAATGCATCACCAATTATTTCATTAAATAATGATGGAGGAGTTCCTTCAATTGAAAATAAGTCATCTCCTTTTTTACCTAATTGTGGCAATGAAGATAATAAAGCTCAAGTGTAAGGATGTTTTGAATCTTCAAATATTTCTTTTGTTGTTCCTACCTCTACAATTTGTCCTGCATACATAACAGCAACTCTATCAGCAATTTTTGCAACTACTCCTAAGTCATGAGTAATAAATACAACTGAAAATTTGTATTCTTCTTGTAACTCTTTAATTAAATCCAAAATTTGAGCTTGAATTGTTACGTCAAGGGCAGTTGTTGGTTCATCACAAATTAATATTTTTGGTCTTGATGCAAGAGCAATTGCAATAACAACTCTTTGGCGCATACCCCCAGAATATCTACCTGGAATATCTTTATAACGTTTTTCTGGATTTGGAATTCCAACTTTTCTTAAAAGTTCTATAGCTTCAGCTTTAGCTTCACTCCTACTTAACCCAACTTGTTTTCTTAAAACCTCAGTTATTTGAAACCCTACTGGTAACAATGGGTTTAATGAAGTCATTGGATCTTGAAATATTGTAGAAATTGTTTTTCCTCTTAATTGTCTAATTTCTTTTAAAGCTTTAACTTTATTAACTAAATCAGAATTTTTAATTCTTTTTCAGTCAATTAAAATATTGTGAAAGTGATCTTTATCTAAAGTTTTTGTTTCAATAACTGATAAACAAATATCTCTTAATTCTTTTTCAAATCTTTTTAAATGATCTTTTGAATAGAAATAATCTAAAATAAATTGTTTTTCTACTTCATTTCATTCAACATTATTTTCAATAAATTTTTCTATCATTGAAGTTATTTTTGAAACTTGATGTCTATTTTTCATATTTAAAGGTTTAACTTTATTTATATCAATTTCCAATTTTAAAATATCTTCAAGTTTTGATTTTATTAATTCATCTCTTAATGAATTATCATTAATAATTTTTATTGTTTCTTCAGCTGCTTTAATTTTTAACTCCAACTTTATTATTTTATTAGCTGTTCTATTATTACCACTAAAACCAATATTTTCTTGAAGTTGATTTAATTGTTTGTTTAATTCTTCTAATAATTGACTTTGTTTATTTTTATTATTTTCTTTAATAACTGAAATTTCATTATCATTTAACAAGTCAGAATTTAATTCTTCTGTTAAATCTTGTAGTTCTTGTTTTGTTCTCAATAAAACTAAGTCATTATGTTCTGATTCAATTTTATTCTCTAATCTTAATTTTTTTAATTCTTGTTTTTCTCTATTTTCTTTATATTTAGGATTTAATTTATATAAATGTTTAATTTCTTTAAACAAATCTTTTATTTTTTCATTATTTATTTTTGTAACATTTTTAATTACATCTTTTGATATTAAAGGGCTTTGCAAGTTAACAATATCAATTGGATCTTTAAAGTATGCTCCTTGATCATCAATTGATTCTTGAGTTGGTCGATAAACAATTGAACCATTACTTACTCAACCATTTGCTTCTAACATTCCTGTAAAAGTTTTTGTAATAACTGATTTACCACTTCCTGATTCACCAACAATTGCCAAAATTTCTTGATCATAAACATCTAAATCAACAGTTCTAATAGCAGTTAAAAAATTACCTCTAACTTGAAATTTAACTTCCATGTCACGAACAGATATAATTCTATTTTCTTTATTCATAATTTTTTTCCTATCTATGTGTTTTAGGATCTAATGAATCAGCAAATACTTTTCCCGCTAAGAAGAATAATAATGATATTCCCCCAACAAAAGCTACTGGAATAATTAATAAGTGAGGAAACACTTCTCAATCCGAACCAGATAATAATTCATTTAGAATTGACCCTAATGATGCTTGATCTAATGTATTTGTTACAAACCCAAAATTATAGTAAGCCAACAGTGAATCAATAGCGATTGCTGATGGAATTGCAAATGTTGAAGTTTGAATAACAATTGGTAAAATTTTTGGCATTACATTTTTTCTAATAATTTTTGAACTTGGTGTTCCTAAAACTCTTGAAGCAATGTTATATTCAGCATTTCTAACAAGCATAATTTGTACTCTAATAACTGAAGCTAAAGCAATTCAACTAGTGATTGAAATACCAAAGATTAAAACTGGAATTGTTGTTGTTCCTCCAAATAAGAAGATAACAATTAGTCATAAAATTAATGATGGTATTAGAGTTAGAAATCTAGTGATTTCAATAAATACTAAGTCCAATTTTGAAAAGAAACCCCAAATTGATCCTAATAAAATTCCTAATAAAATTTGAATTGATGCAACAAAGAAAGTAAATATCAATGTTGTACGTGTTCCAATTCACATTTTAGTTCATAAGTCTTCTCCAAACTTCCCTAACCCGAAAATATGTTGTCAACTTGGAGCTTCAATATCGATTCCTGGTCTTTCTGTGGGAACTGGATCTTTTCCTATTCCAATTGAAAATGCTAGTAAAATAATTGCTACTAATAAAAATAATGATATGATAAAAGTTTTTGATTTAAAAACTCTTGCAAATACTGATTTTCAGTAACTGTAAGGTTTATTAGTGATTCTTTCTGATTCTTCGTGCTTTGCACCGATTACTTTGAAGAGAGAATTATCTATAGATTTCATTTCTTCAATAGTATATTGTTTTTGTTCCATAAAAAATTCCTCTCTATTTTGTTAATTTAATTCTTGGGTCTAATGTTGCAAGAAGTAAATCACCAATTAAACTTGAAAATACTCCAGCTGATGCTGATACGAAAATATATCCTAAAACAACAAATGTATCTTTATTGGCTACACCATTTAAAATAAATTTACTCATTCCATCAATTGACCAATGTCTTTCAACTAAAATACTTGAACCAAACAATGTTAGCACAAATACTTCTGGTAATGTTTTGATTAATCTTATTCCTGCATTTCTAAAGATGTGAACATAAAATACATATTTTTCACTTAACCCTTTAGACAATGCAAATTTTGCATAATCTGCTGTCATTTCATCTAAAACAAATCGTCTAGTGTTTACAATAATCATTGGCATAATTAATAACATTATTCCAATTATTGGTCAAATTTTTGTTCCAAAGGATGAACCTTCATAAGTTCCATTTGCTCCAAAAACATAAATCGACATTTTATATAGTAGTGATATCACTACTAATGCTGGAATTGCACTAATTAATAAACTTGAACCATTAATTGCATTATCTGCTGATTTTTCTTTATTTTTAGCTGCAAGAATACCTAATGGTACTCCAATAAGATATGATAACAACACTCCTATACTTCCTATTTTAAATGAAGTTGGAATTGATCTTTTAAATGCATCTTGAACTAATGATAAAACTTGTCCACCACTAGCTTTATTCATAAATACACCTAAATAAAATCACATTACAGTTGGAGTTCCAGCAATATCTCCATTATCTTGAACGATAGGATTGACTATAATCGTTTTTGGAATAAAGGGAGTAATATTTCTCAAATAAATAAACATTTGATTTATCATTGGCCCTGCAACTCCAAATAATTTCATTCTATTGTTTAATAAATTTTGATAACCTGGAGTCCCATATTGAAAATCTGGACCTAACTTATCAAGGTTTACATCCGATAGATAAACACCATCAGTTGTAACAAGTCTTAACATTACAAATACAACAGCTACTGCGACGTATAGTGTAATGAAAGCATATAAAATTCTTTTAAGAGAATATGAGAATAATGGATTTCTTTGCATGAATTCGCTAAATGTAGAATTTGAACTTCTAAATCCATTTCTAATTTTCTCTCTATGGCTTGTTTTTGTTAACTTTACTTCTTCGGTTAAACTGATTTCATTCAGTAATTCCAAAATCGAGGAGTTAGCATTTTCAGAGCCATTTGCTTTTTTTTCCATAAATTTATATTATCCTTTCTAAATTTTTACTATTTAAAACCTATATAATGTTTATAAAGGTGTTAAATATGAGAGATAAAAATAAAACAAGTAATTTTAAAAAACTAAAAGATTTACATGAGCAAGAAAAATTTGCTCATAAACAACAAATACAAGATAAAGTTAATGAAATTTCTAAAGACCCAATTGGCACTCAAACAAGATATATGGATGCTAAGAAACTTAAATGATACGACTATCTTATAGTATTAATACTAAGTTTTGCATTAATTGGTCTAAGTTTCATTCTTGGTATCTTTGCACTAAAAAGTATTGAGAAAACCGAATGAATCATAACTGCTTTTGCATTAATTAGTCTTTTAGCATTTTTAATTACTAACTGAATAAAAAATAGAAAAGTTGCAAATTACTATAACGATATTACAAGAAGGTATCAAACTACTTTATCAGAAGATGAAGGATTTATAAGAAGGCTTTCTAAAATAATCCTTTTAATCTGCTTGGTATTGTCTATAACTTCAATAATATTAGCTATTACACTTTGAGTGTAATTTTTTTTATATTTCATAAAAAAAAGAGTGTTTTATTAAATAAATAGTTTAGATTTAATCTTCATCCTAACTGTTTATAAAATAAAATCACTCTTTTAAATATTAAATACTCTTAATAAAATTGAATTTTTATGTAACAATATCATTTAAAATTTGTTTAATTCTATAAACATTTACGATCACTCTGCCATGTTTTGTCTTGAAATATTATACATAGCTGTTTTAATAATTAGATTCGCATTGTCTTTAAAAAACATATTTTTAAATGACAATGTAGAAAACGCAAAAAAGGCATTAGGTTTATTGAATTTTTTAGTAGTCAATAATTGGTGCATTTTTTGGTCTCCTTCATCGCCTATTTACATAGTAGCAAAGTGTCTTTAAAAATGCAACTATATAGACTATTAAATTAAAAAAAATAGATATATCATATCTATTAATAAATATTTTATTGAATTAAATCTATAACAATTAATTATCAAAGTGAGAAAATAATTAGTTTTAAGATTATATTCAACATTAGTTTTTTTTAAAATTAATTATATTATCATTTTTTTCTTAAAAATGTTGGAAAATCTCCATCTTCATCATCAACACTTTCTTCAATTTTCTGAGCAACTCTTTCATCAGGGTTTTCAAAATTATTGTTTTGTTTTCATTGCCCTACTCTTTCTTGAGCTTGTCTTCTTTCTTCTTCAGTTTGTTTTACAAAGTCTGGTCTCTTATCATGATTTGTCATAAATGAAGTTCTTTGTTCATATGCAGTTTCTACTGGTTGAGGTTCAGGTTCATAGTTTGAATATAACTCTTGTTGCATAGAAGCATATTGTTCATTTGATAATGAAGGCTTTTTATTATCTATATTTGGAGCTTTATAATCATCATCAAATCCAGTTGCAATAACTGTAACTATTAAATCGTCATCTAAATGTTCATTAATTGCTATACCAAAAATAATATTTACATCTTCTCCACTTGCTTGTTGAACAATATCAACAGCATCATATGCATCATTTAATGAAACAGTTTTCCCACCAGTTACGTTAATAATTGCATCTTTTGCTCCACGAATTGAAGTTTCTAATAAAGAAGAAGTTATAGCTTTATTTGCAGCTTCAATTGCTTTATCTTCTCCAGAACCAATTCCAATTCCAAATAAAGCATTACCCTTACCTTTCATTACAGTTCTAACATCAGCAAAGTCTAAGTTAATTACTGCAGGAACTGCAATTAAATCAGTAATTGTTTGTACTCCTTGTTTTAAAATATTGTCAGCTTCTCTAAATGAATCTTTTACTGGAATACCTCCAATAATTTCTAATAATCTATCATTTGAGATAATAATAATTGAATCAACAAATTTTCTTAATTCATTTAATCCTTGAACAGCATAAGAATTTCTTAATCTTCCTTCAAATCTAAATGGTTTTGTAACAATTGCAATTACTAATGCTCCAGTTTCCATAGCAATTCTTGCTATTTCAGGTGCAGCACCAGTTCCTGTTCCTCCACCCATTCCAGCAGCAACAAAAATTAAATCTGATCCTTTTAATGATCTTCTAATTTCTTCTTCTGATTCTATAGCAGCTTTTTTACCAATTTCTGGATTTGCTCCAGCTCCCAATCCTTTTGATACTTCTTGGCCTAAAACAATTTTTGTTGTAGCTGAACTTGCAGCTAAAACTTGTGCATCAGTATTTGCAACTATAAATTCAACTCCTTGAACATTATCGTCAACCATTCTGTTAACAGCGTTACAGCCACCTCCACCAACTCCAATTACTTTGATTTTGGCATTTTGATTTAAATCTAATTTTGTAGACATGTTATTTTCCTCACTTTTTAATATTTATTTCTTTGCGTATTTATAATACCATTTTTTAAATAGTTTTCATTGTTTTGATAATTTTGTTGATCCACAAAAGATTGTGGAATTTGATTATTTTGTTGCATTAATTGTGTTTTCATTAAAGGCTGAACAAAATCTCCCTGTTGAGCACGCAACTGTTCTGTTCTAAATTGTTGAGCACGCAACTGTTGTTTAAGTGCCAATTGTGCTTGTTGGGCTTGCTGTACTTGAGCTTGAGCATGTTGAGCACGCAACTGTTGTTGAAATGCTTTTTGACCTAAAACTTGTTGTGCTTGTTGCATTTGAGCTAACGCTAACATATTTGGATTTTCATATGTTTCTGTACTTGTTTTTACTTCTCTCAAATTTTTATTTGTCAGATGTGAATGTCTCATCATTCCACATAATGAACTTGTTCAAATTTCACTAGCACCAGTAATTAATGAATAATATATTTCAGAAATATTTTTATAATTACTTCTTAATAATAATTTTTCAAATCCTGCTATTTCTGTACTTTTTCCAGTATGATAAATTTTAAAGTTTTTTATACTTCCAAGTTCTCTTGAGATTAAAAGATCAGTTTTATCAATCACACCATTAATTTCTTCTAATAGCATATATTTAATATCAATTGCTTTAAGCTCATAAGATCTTTTTTCAGCTGAAATATATTTTCTATACATTACAGTGTTATCAAGTGTATTTGATGAAAAATCTAAAAGTTTAAATATATACTTATTTGCTATGTCAAATTTAGAACTCATTTTTTTGGCTAAATTTTCAATGATATCTTTTAAACCAAATTTAATTGAATCCTTTTTAACAAGAGTTTCACGTGAAAAATACCCAATATCAATACTATCTCAATCTCAATTTATTAAAGCAAATGTTTCTCTGAAATTTAATCCATCACTGCATTGTTTTGCCAATGAAAATAATTGACTTGTTGCTGACAGTCTTTCAATTCTTAAAACTTTTAATACTTCTTCAAAAGATTGAACAACATGTTTTTCAGCAGTATAGACTTTAGCATTCATTGACACCATATTTGCTTTAGAGTTTATTGGTGGTTTTGCAAAACTTTGTATACCATTTAACTTAAATTCATATGGTTTAATGTTTGTTACAACTAAGTTATCTTCATAAACTACTCTTTTTGCATCTTTATATAAGCTTTTGATGTGTTCTTCTCTAACAATTTTATCAACACCATCTATAAATATACTTGGATTTGCATCTTTGATTTGCAAAGTACCTGTTGGATAAACAATTGAAGCTCTTCTAATTTTTTCTTTAAAAATCGATTCATATCGATTAATCATTTTTACTAATCGATGAGCAACAATATTTGTATCAATAATATCATTTTTTTCAGTTAATCAATTACTTTTAGATTTTTCTCTTTCTTTAAAAACAACTTTTAAACCAATATTTTGTTTATATTTTCCAACAGCAAATTTAATGTATTTTTTAGTTATTTCAATAACAGCATATGTTTCGTTTTGCATTTAATCACCAACCTTTCTAATTGCTCATAATTTTGCACTATGAGCTCTTCTATTTTGTTCTAGTTCATCTTGCCCTGCTACTACAGGTCTTTTAACTACCAATTCATAATCCTTTTTATTTTCAATAAAAATAGGTAGTTTACTTAAAAATTTATCTTCTTTTGATGTAGTTTTAGATTTAAAAATATCTTTAATTATCTTTTCTTCCAAAGAATGAAAAGAAATTACTACGATAACTCCACCAGTATTTAATAGCTCAAGTGAGTTACTTAAAGACCTTTTTAAAACTTCAAGTTCATTGTTTACATAAATTCTTAAAGCTTGAAACACTTTCTTGGCAGGATGCTTCTTTTGCTTTAATACTTTCTGTGGTAAACAATCTTTGATAATATCTACCAACTCAAAAGTTGTGGAAATTTCTTTGACCTGTCTTTTTACAATTATTTTTTTTGCAATTTCTCATGAAAATTTTTCATCACCATAGTGATAAAAAATATCTGCTAATTGCTTTTCATTAAATGTATTTATGATTTCTTTTGCAGTGATTTTATTATTTTTTTGATCCATTCTCATATCTAATTCCGAATCAAAACGATAACTAAATCCCCTATCTGCTTTATCAAATTGCGGACTTGATACTCCTAAATCGTATAAAATACCATCCACTTTTTTAATATTATTTAATGAAAGCAATACTTTTATATTTGCAAAATTACCTTCCAAAATAGTAAAATTACTTGAAATAGTTTCAAGTTTTTTTCTACTTATAGCAATTGCTTCTTGATCTTGGTCAATTGCATATAAATGTCCACTATCAATTCTTTTTAAAATTTCAGCACTATGACCTGCTCGCCCAAGAGTACAGTCAACATATATTCCGTTATTCTTTATATTTAACAAATCTATTGATTCATTAAGTAAAACAGATGTATGTTCTTGTGCCATTTAGTTTACTCCGCCCAATTTTTCTGCAGCTTCTACAAGCTTATTTTTTGCGTCTTTATCATATACATGATGTTTATCTTTATCTCAAATTTCAACTCATTCACCAGCCCCAGTGATTTGAACAGTTTTAGTTATTCCTACTTCTTCTAATAAATTAGCAGGTAGTTTTATTCTTCCTGAACCATCAATTGAAATTTCATCTGTATTTGAAAAAATCGTTCTAACAACAGTACGTGTAGATGAGGAAAGCGCACTTTGTGACTTTAACTCTTTATATCATTCTTCAAAGTTTTCTGGAGTTCTAATTTCTAAACATAAACCATCAATACTTCTAGTTACGTAAACTAATTCGCCCAATTTATTACGTAATTTTGAAGGGATTGTTAATCTAAATTTATCATCCAAATTATGTTCAAATGTCCCAAATAACACAAAGTCACCCACTTTCTCCCACACATAAACAATTATATACCACTTTTTTACATAATCAACATTTTTTTAAGTTTTTTACCCATTTTTTTATAAGGAAAAAGTGCCCCTTTACAGGCACTTTTAATGAATAATTTTTCTTTCCAAAGACTTAATAATTCGATCAAGTTTTTGTTTTAAGTTTATTTCTCTTGTTATAACTTCATCCAAGTATTCACTATTACTTAATTTTAAAGGTTTAATTAAGTATTTATTTAAATAGATTTTATAATAAAGATAAAAGCTTCTTAATAAATTAATTGAAGTTATTGGGTCAGATTTTTCAACAATTTCATAGAAAGTCCTTTCATCAACTTCATTAATAAAAAAGTTATAACCATTTTCATTTAAGGAATTTAAAGCCGATAAAGGTATTATTTTCTTAGAAATTTCATTAATATTTTTTAACATAAAAGTTCCTCCATAAATACATTAATCGATACTTTTTTATATTTATTTATAAAAAAGTACAAAAAAAGTACTTTTAAAGTACTTTTATTTATTAATCAACTTTTTTAACTTCTTTGTTTTTGTAAAAACCACATTCACGACAAACTCTATGTGGTTTGATCATACTACCACAGTTTGGACATGAAATAATTGCTGAGCTAACTAAAGCCAAGTGACTTCTTCTTTTGTTTTTAGCAGCTTTACTGGTCTTTCTAAATGGTACAGCCATGTTGACACCTCCGTTGTTTTATTTTTTAAAGTTAAATTCTTTTAGTTTATCTCATCTTGAATCTACTTGATTTTCTTGTTCTTGTTGGTATTCATCTTCAGACATAAGTATGTAATCTTTACCGACAAATGAAATTTTATCATAATTCTTAGTTAAATTCATAGGAATATTTAAAACAATTTGTTCAATTGCATACTCTAATATATTAAATTTATCTCCAAAAACAATATTATGTTGGTCATCATTGATATCTTCAAAATAATATTCTTCATTTCAATCATAAATTTGATTTTCTAAAGTAATTTGTGCACCATCTCTTGCATCAATTGCTGTTAGAGATGCTGTAATTTTTGCATTTACAAGCACAGATTTCATTGCATCTTGATAATTTAAAATGCCTTTAATATATACTTTATCAATTGATTTAATTAAATCATGATTTAATTGTAAATTAGTATTAATTGGAAATTCTCTATCTAAATCTACATGCCCCTTTAGTTCAATCTCTTTTTTAAGCACTATCTCACCTCTATTTTAAGTTTTGATAAATTACTTAAGACTTTATTTCACTCTTTTTGAACTTCTTGATCTGTTAATTGGTTAGCAACACTGTTAAATTCAAATGAAACTGAAACAGATTTAGAGTTATTTTCTTTCATTTTATTATCTTGATAAATATCAATTAATTCTACTTTAATTAAATGATCAACTTTTTTAGTAATTTTAGTAATAATTTCTGAGTATTTATCTGATGAATTTAACACAAATGAAACATCTCTAGTTGTTTTTTGGAATTTTGATATTTCTTGAGCTCTAATTACAGAATTTTTAGTATTTTGTAGTTCACTAATGTTTAACTCTAAAACAAAAGTTGCATCTAATTTTTGAGATTGTTCAAATCTAGGATTTAATTTATAAATAAATCCTAATGTTTTTCCTTTTAAACTAATTTTTGCATTAATATAGGGGTGAATTTCATTGATAATATCTTCATTTAACTCAAAAGAAACATCAGTTAAATCAATATTATAAGATTGTATAATTGAATCACAAATACCTTTGATATAAGCATAAGATGCTTTTATTGAAATATCATAACCCTTTTGATTTAAAATATCGCCACTAATAAGAACTGACAAATGTCTTTGTCTTAAATCATTCATATTATAAATATCAGCAAATTCGTATAATTTAACATTTTTATTGCCCTTTGAATAGTTAAATGAAGCTGTCTCTATAATTGATCTTGATAAACTTAATCTAAAAGTTTCTCTAAGTTTACTTAAAGGACTCATTAAGTTTATTGGGTTTTGAATATTAAACAAGTTTCATTTTTTTACATCTTCACTTGAAAGCAATGAGTATGTTTTAATATTTGTAAATCCTAAACCTAATAAATAATTTTCACTTTGTTTTTGTAATCTTAAATCTAATTTTTTAGTCTTATTATCTGAAAGAATCTTAGGAGCAATTGATGTGACATTATTGTAACCATAAATTCTTGTAATTTCTTCAACAATATCTGCACTATGAACAATATCTGTTCTAAACTGATCAACTGTAAATAATAGTTCATCTTTATTGTCTTTTATTTCAAAGTCTAAAACTTTAAATAATGCTTTAATTTCTTTAACAGTTAACTTAATACCCATTAACTTGTGAATATAGTCTAATTTAACACTTACCTGAGTTTGTTTTTCATTTGATTCTTTTAATATTTCAAGTTCACTATTTGATTCATAAATATTATATTGATCTAATCAATACATTACTCTATTTTGAGCTAATGTATATAATTTAGAACTTACTGGTTTCATATATCTTTGTAAATCAATTGTTGAAGTATTAAATTCTTTTTGTTGTTTTCTCATGAAAATTGGATCTAATGATAAATAAACAACTAAAATTTCTTTTGAATCAACAGTTGGTAAATAATCTAAATTAGTTTCTACTCCAAGAGTCGAAATAACTTTTTTATCACAAATTAATTGTAAATTAACGTCATGTTCTTTATTTTTACTATTTTTAATTTCTAGTTGCGAATTAAGTTTTTTTGGATCCAAAAACATTACTGGTTGACCTGTTTCGATTGCAATAGCATTAGCTAAATCTAATCAAAAATTATGGGTTGTTTTTGAATCATTAAATTTAAGTCATAAATCCTGATTTGAATAAATTTTATATTCTTTTTCATCAATACTAATAACTTCTTTTACATTCACCATTTGCACAACAGCACTTCTTACAAATTTATCTATTTCTTTTTGAATTTTAATTGATACAGGTGCTTTTAGTTTATTAATTTTTAGCATATATTCTTTTGATAAATCATCAATATTCTTATCAAAATAGTTAGCCAATTCTTTTGCAAGTTGCATTGCTCCAAGAGCGTCACTTCTGTTCAAAGTTAAATCAACTTCTCATACAGCATCTAAAAAACCGATTTCATCTAAGGCTGCTTCGCTACCAATCATTGAATAAGTGTCTTCTTTTGTAACAATTGGATAAATTCAATCTTTTTCTTTATCTGAAAGAGCTTTAGGATTTAAACCAATTTCTGGTAAAGCACATAACATTCCCTCTGACATTTTCCCTTTGATTTCTCTATTTTCAAGTTTCATTCCATTTGCAAGTTTTTTTCCTGCCTCTGCTAAAATAACATATTGTCCTTCTTTAACATTACTTGCTCCACAAACAATTGGTGAAACTAAATCTTCACCTTTGTCTACAAAACAAAAATTTAAATGAGTTCCTTCAATTGGAGCAACATTACCTAA
The DNA here is from genome assembly GCF_001281045.1 of Spiroplasma cantharicola. Classification (NCBI taxonomy): domain Bacteria; kingdom Bacillati; phylum Mycoplasmatota; class Mollicutes; order Entomoplasmatales; family Spiroplasmataceae; genus Spiroplasma; species Spiroplasma cantharicola. The sequence goes on from NZ_CP012622.1 coordinate 923,860, forward strand.
ATGGGCAATTTTTAGCTTATCATTTAAATTTGAATAATCTTTAAATGAGTCTACTTCAAAACCAAGTGAGTTTAATGCAACTGTTATTTGCTCATTTTTAACACCAGTTAAATCAATTAACTTTTCTAATCATTTTCTTGTTAAATACATATTAATCTCACTTTCTAATCTCCAAAGAATTTAAATTGGTCTAAAAATCTAATATCATTTTCATATAAGTCTCTAATATTTTTTAAACCATATTTTAACATTGCTAACCTTTCAATTCCAACTCCAAAAGCAAGGCCAGTTACTTTATTTGGATCTAATCCATTTGATTCTAATACTTCTGGCGCTAACATACCTGAACCTAAAATTTCAATAAAACCAGTATATTTACAAATTGGACAACCCTCACCATTACAGTTAATACATCTTACATCTACTTCAGCTGAAGGTTCGGTAAAAGGAAAGAAACTTGGTCTCATTCTAATTATTGTATCTTCTGAAAATAAACGTTTACACATATATTCCAAAACCCACTTTAAATTAGCAAAACTGATTTTCTCTCCAATTGCAAATACATCCATTTGCATAAATTGATGTGAATGAGTTGCATCATCATCATCACGACGATAAACATTACCATAACTAACAGCTGCCATGTTAATGTTTCCAGTTTTTGAAGCTTGCGTAAGCATTCTAGCTGTCATATTAGTCGCATGAGTTCTTAAAACTGTATGTTTATCTATATAAAATGTATCTTGCATATCTCTTGCAGGATGACCTATGGGCATATTTAATTTTTGAAAACAATATTCATCTGTTTCAAATTCTGTTCCATCGATCATTTCATAACCTAATTCAGTAAAAATTGAAGAAACTTCATCAATTACAAGATTAAGTGGGTGTTTTGTTCCTACTTTTAAATTAACTCCTGTTAAAGATAAATCAATTTTTTCATTTTGCAGTATTTTTTTAAGTTCTTGATTTTCAAATTTCTCACTTAAATTATTTAACTTATCAGAAATTATAACTTTAATTTCATTTGCTTTCATCCCAGCTTCTTTTCTCTCTTCAGGAGAAGCTGATTTCAATTTTTTAAGAATATCTATTAGCGGAGATTCTTTACCTGCAAACTCCTTTTTTAAAAGTTCTAATTCATCTTTTGTTTTAATTTTATTGAATTGTTTATTAAAACTATTTAATATTTCATCTATTTTTTTTAACATAAATTGCACCTTTTCTAAATTTAAAGCAATTTAATTATACTAAATAAATTAATTAAATTATTATTTGATAATTTTTTTGTTTAATATATTAGCTTTTTTATTCATTTTTTGCTAAAAATAGAAAATTAAAAAACAAAATTATCATTAATTTGCTTATTTTTAAAAGATTTAATAAAGATTTCAAAATGATTATTAACATTTTCTTTAAATTCCATTAATTTTAACTTAAAATAGTCATCTGTATCATAAATCACTTGATTATATTCAACAGTAAAATGAATTTTTTCAAAGAATAAATATTTAATTAAACCTTCATTTATAATTTCTTTAATTTCCATATAAATCATATGCATAAGGTTATCTAAGATTGTTATTTGATTTAAATTTATTTTATAATCTTTAATTTCATCTACCATTTGAGTGAGAAATTCTCTGATTTTTATTATTTTTTCTCTTATATCTTGTTCCTGGGTGAAATTATAGCTAATTTTTAGCTGATGTTGCATCATTGTTATGAAATTATTAATATTTAAAATCTGAAAAAAATCTTCAAATTCCCACTTAAAATTAATATCTTCCAAGTTTATTTGCAATATTTTCTTTTTAAATCTTTTTGAAATTTGTTCAACTATCATAAATACCTCTTTTAACTATATTTTACAAAAAAAACCTACTCTTTAGAGTAGGTTTTAAAACTTTAAACTGGCAGCGTCCTATTTTTGCATTATACTATCGTCGGCGTTGCTGATCTTAACTTCTGTGTTCGACATGGGAACAGGTGTGACCTCAGCGCTATGACCACCAGATCTTAAGTTTTTTTGTGTCTGAGAGACTAAGTTCTTTTTCAAAAACTAAATCGTACTCTCAAAACTGAATACTAGATGATTTTATATATCTATACAAGCAATTTTGTTAGGTTTTTCTTTGAAAGTCCTCGATCTATTAGTATTGGTAAGCTAAACACGTCACCGTGCTTACACACCCAACCTATCAACCATGTGGTCTACATGGGATCTTACTTCCGAAGAATGGGAAAACTCATCTTGAAGGAGGCTTCTCGCTTAGATGCCTTCAGCGATTATCCTTTCCGCACATAGCTACCCTGCTGTGCCACTGGCGTGACAACAGGAGCACCAGGGGTGCGTCCATTCCGGTCCTCTCGTACTAGGAACAGCTCTTCTCAATTTTCCTACGCCCACAACAGATAGGGACCAAACTGTCTCACGACGTTCTGAACCCAGCTCGCGTACCGCTTTAATGGGCGAACAGCCCAACCCTTGGAACCGACTACAGCTCCAGGATGCGATGAGCCGACATCGAGGTGCCAAACCTCCCCGTCGATGTGAACTCTTGGGGGAGATCAGCCTGTTATCCCCGGGGTAACTTTTATCCGTTGAGCGACGGCCCTTCCACACGGGACCGCCGGATCACTAAGTCCTGCTTTCGCATCTGTTCGACTTGTAAGTCTCGCAGTTAAGCACCCTTATACCTTTGCGCTCTTCGTACGATTTCCAACCGTACTGAGGGTACCTTTGAGCGCCTCCGTTACATTTTAGGAGGCGACCGCCCCAGTCAAACTACCCACCAAACACTGTCCCTGGCCCGGATAACGGGTCTAGGTTAGAACCTCAATGTAACAAGGGTGGTATTCCAAGGATGACTCCACGATCACTAGCGTGACCGCTTCAAAGTCTCCCACCTATCCTCTACATGTTACACCAAGATTCAATATTAAGTTATAGTAAAGCTCCACGGGGTCTTTCCGTCTAGTTGCGGGTAACCAGCATCTTCACTGGTACTAAAATTTCACCGAGTCTATAGCCGAGACAGCGAAGGGATCATTACGCCTTTCGTGCGGGTCAGAACTTACCTGACAAGGAATTTCGCTACCTTAGGACCGTTATAGTTACGGCCGCCGTTCACCGGGGCTTCAATTCAATGCTTCACCGAAGCTAACATCTCCTCTTAACCTTCCGGCACTGGGCAGGCGTCACCCCCTATACTTCGTCTTACGACTTTGCAGAGAGCTGTGTTTTTGCTAAACAGTTGCCCCTTCCTCTTCACTGCGGCTCACATAAAGTGAGCACCCCTTCTCGCTAACTTACGGGGTGATTTTGCAGAGTTCCTTAGCTATAGTTATCTCGCTTGCCTTAGGATTCTCTCCTTGACCACGTGTGTTCGTTCTAGGTACAGGCACCTAATAAATTAACGCTAGAAGCTTTTCTTGGAAGCGTGGAGTCATGGACTTCGCTACTTGCCGAAGCGTTCACTCCCCATAACACTTCAAGGTTATAGTACGCGGATTTGCCAACGTACACCTCTTTGTGCTTAGACCGGCATAACCAACAGCCGGCATCCACTATCCTTCTCCGTCACTCCATCACTTTATTAGGTGGTACAGGAATATCAACCTGTTGTCCATCGACTACGCCTTTCGGCCTCGCCTTAGGTCCTGACTAACCCTGGGTGGACGAACCTTGCCCAGGAAACCTTGGTCAAACGGCATGGGAGATTCTCACTCCCAAACGTTACTCATGCCGGCATAATCACTTCTAATCGCTCCACCCGTCCTCACGGTCGAACTTCATCGCAATTAGAACGCTCCCCTACCACTTGCATTGCTGCAAATCCAAAACTTCGGTACTACGCTTAAGCCCCGGTACATTTTCGGCGCAGAAGCACTCGACTAGTGAGCTGTTACGCACTCTTTAAATGATGGCTGCTTCTAAGCCAACATCCTAGCTGTCTGTGCACTTCCACATCCTTACACACTTAGCGTAAATTTAGGGACCTTAGTTGTTGATCTGGGCTGTTTCCCTCACGAGCATGGACCTTATCACCCATGTTCTGACTGCCGAGTATGAAATTATGGCATTCGAAGTTTAATTGTGATCAGTACCCCTAGGTGGGGCCATCACACATTCAGAGCTCTACCTCCATAATCCTTTACCTCGACGCTAGCCTTAAAGCTATATCGGGGAGAACTAGCTATCTCCAGGTTCGATTGGAATTTCACCCCTAGCCACAAGTCATCCACGGTCTTTTCAACGAACGTTGGTTCGGTCCTCCATTAGGTTTTACCCTAACTTCAACCTGCTCATGGCTAGATCACCTGGTTTCGTGTCTACGACATCGTACTAAACGCCCTATTAAGGCTCGCTTTCACTACGGCTCCGTGTATTCCACTTAACCTTGCACGATATCGTAACTCGCCGGCTCTTTCTACAAAAAGCACGCCATCACCCATTAACGGGCTCTGACTTCTTGTAAGCATATGGTTTCAGGTACTATTTCACTCCCCTCACGGGGTACTTTTCACCTTTCCCTCACGGTACTGGTTCACTATCGGTAAAATGGTAGTATTTAGGCTTACCCAGTGGTCTGGGTAGATTCCGACAGGGTTTCTCGTGCCCCGCCGTACTCAGGATACTCTCTCGAGATTAGTGCATTTCGCATACGGGACTATCACCCTCTGCGGTGCTGCTTCCCAACAGCTTCTGCTATACACTAATTTTGTAACTCTAACAAGAGTCCTACAACCCCGGCCCGTAGACCGGTTTGGCCTGTTCCGCTTTCGCTCGCCGCTACTGACAGAATCACATTCGTTTTCTTTTCCTCTTGGTACTAAGATGTTTCAGTTCCCAAGGTTCCCTTCACATAACCTATGTATTCAGTTATGGATAACACGAGATTAATCGTGCTGGGTTTCCCCATTCGGACATCGTCGGATCAAAGCTTACTTCCAGCTCCCCGGCGCTTTTCGCAGGTAGTCACGTCCTTCATCGGCTCCATTTTCCAAGGCATTCACCATACGCCCTTACTATACTTTCTAAAGAAAAACCTATTGCATATATAGATAATCTATAAAATTAATGAAATTTTAGTTTTCTTAGTATTAATCTAAATTAAGTTACTAAATACGTTTTATATTGTATATAAACGTAAGAAAAATAAAATGTCTATTTTCATCTAATATTCAGTTTTCAAAGAACGATTTTCTTTTCAGAAATTGCTTTCGGGCCTAATGGCCCTAAAAAACAATCTCTGAAAACTAGATAGAACGAGATATAATCAAAAGCTGTTTTATCGTTTCACTCAGCTTCTTTTTTCTTAATCTACGAATACTCCATAGAAAGGAGGTGATCCATCCGCACGTTCCCGTACGGATACCTTGTTACGACTTCACCCTAATCGCTAATCCTACCTTGGTACGCTCCCTCCTTACGGTTAGGATACGTGCTTCTGGTATTACCAACTCTCATGGTGTGACGGGCGGTGTGTACAAGACCCGAGAACGTATTCACCGCGACATTGCTGATTCGCGATTACTAGTGATTCCGGCTTCATGAAGTCGAGTTGCAGACTTCAATCCGAACTGAGACTGACTTTTTGAGATTAGCTCCCCCTCGCAGGATTGCGACTCTTTGTATCAGCCATTGTAGCACGTGTGTAGCCCAGGACATAAGGGGCATGATGATTTGACGTCATCCCCACCTTCCTCTAGCTTACACTAGCAGTCTCATTAGAGTCCTCAACTTAATGTTAGTAACTAATAATAGGGGTTGCGCTCGTTGCGGGACTTAACCCAACACCTCACGGCACGAGCTGACGACAACCATGCACCACCTGTCTCAATGTTAGCCTCCACTACATCTCTGTAGCTTTGCACTGGATGTCAAGCCCTGGTAAGGTTCTTCGCGTTGCTTCGAATTAAACCACATGCTCCACCACTTGTGCGGGTCCCCGTCAATTCCTTTGAGTTTCACTCTTGCGAGCATACTACTCAGGCGGAGTACTTAATGCGTTAGCTGCAGCACCGACTTAAAGCCGACACTTAGTACTCAACGTTTACGGCGTGGACTACTAGGGTATCTAATCCTATTTGCTCCCCACGCTTTCGTGCCTCAGAGTCAATCACAGGCCAGTAGACCGCCTTCGCCACTGGTGTTCCTTCATATATCTACGCATTCCACCGCTACACATGAAATTCCATCTACCTCTCCTGCATTCTAGTTAGCCAGTTTTCAAGGCGAACCGGAGTTGAGCTCCGGGCTTTAACCTCAAACTTAACTAACCTCCTACGCACCCTATACGCCCAATAAATCCGGATAACGCTTGCCACCTATGTATTACCGCGGCTGCTGGCACATAGTTAGCCGTGGCTTTCTGGTAAGGTACCGTCAAACTAAAAGCATTTCCTCTTCTAGCTGTTCTTCCCTTACAACAGAGCTTTACAATCCGAAGACCGTCATCACTCACGCGGCATTGCTTCATCAGACTTTCGTCCATTGTGAAAAATTCCCTACTGCTGCCTCCCGTAGGAGTCTGGGCCGTATCTCAGTCCCAATGTGGCCGATCAACCTCTCAGTTCGGCTACGTATCATCGCCTAGGTGGGCCTTTACCCCACCTACTAGCTAATACGCCGCATCCTCATCTTCTAGCGGCCCAAACGGGCCTTTTAACATCTTCTCATGCGATAATGATGTCGTATGCGGTATTAGCAGTCGTTTCCAACTGTTATCCCCCACTAAAAGGTAGATTAGATACGTGTTACTCACCCGTTCGCCACTGGGTGCAAGCACCCCGTTCGACTTGCATGTATTAGGCATGCCGCCAGCGTTCATCCTGAGCCAGGATCAAACTCTCATTAAATTTTATTAATGTGAAAATTTTGATTCATGACTATATCTTTATTCTCAAATAATTGAACTTGTATAAATTGTACAAATTAATTGGTTGTTGTTGTTCTATCTAGTTTTCAAAGATCGTTTCACGTCAGTTTTTCAAAACCAACGACATATAAAAATATATATGATTTGAAACCAATAAGCAATACTTTTTTTAAAATTGTTTTAAAATTTACTATTTTTATTTCAATAAAATATTTTTATTAATAAAATCTTAAATTTCTTTAAAAAACCCTTTAAAATGGGCACTCTCATTGACAAGAAAGATAATAACATATTAAATTTTAAAAATCATAAAAAAAATAAAAAAGTTTTAACTTTTTTATTTTATTCATCTCAATCAATTGTTGGTCTTAAATCTACACTACTTTGCTCATTTACTGGGTCTAGAATCTTATCAAGATCGACTTCTATACTCTTTGATTTACTCTTTTTTAGCCCATTTAATGTATTTGCCTTAGGATTTAATGGTGCTACTTTAGCAGCTCTTTGAGGTATTCTTCTTTCTTGATTTTTCATAGCTTCTCAGATTCTATCTGAATCTCCTAAAAAGACTTTTCCTTGATAATTTTCATCAAGTTTAGGAGTTCTTCTAACTTTTCTTTCAACATATAATGGTTTGGCAATATTTCCAATAGGATTATTAAATTCACCTTCTCTTTTTGCAGATCTTCTAGGTACTATTGTTTGCTTATATGGGTCCTTAGGCTCACCAATTGGTGGTAAATCCTCAACCTTAGGTAGATTATTAATTGGTGCAATTTTTTGATTTGGTCGCTTTAATAAGTTATTAAATGAGTCATTTGGCTCTTCAATTTCTTCAATAAATCGCTCATTTTGAGCTATTATAGGTTCATCATTTTGAACTTGAATATTTTCTTTTTCAATTGGATAAATATTTTCAACAGGAACTTCCTGCTCAACTTTTAACTCTTCTTGTTGAGGTTTAGCCTTAACTTTTACTTCATCTATAGGAGTTTCTGTAAAAGAATCTCTAAACTTATTACTGCTAATATCTTCTTTTAAACGTGCCAATTTATCTACCATATTATATGTTTTTTCATTAGGTGTTGAAGTAAAATCAGAGTTAAATTCTTTAATTGCAGCTGTATTTTCTTTTACCATCATAGGTTGCCCTTGATTTGCTGGTGATGAAATTTGTGAATAGCTTGAATTTTGTTTTGGTTTTGATTGATTAACTGTTTGTATTTTAAACATAAACATAGTAATTATAGAACTTAGTGCACAAAATGAAGCAAGTGGCAATAATATAGCATTAGAAATAACACTTGTAATAATATTCTCACTATTAATGATAGTAATTGGTGTAGCAATTTTTGACATTAAAACTGATAAATAAACTAAGTTAATTGCACTTATAAAGACTGCTGCTATTGTATAAATAATTGGTGTTATCTTATTTGGTTTTGTAATAAAGTTAACTATTCCAACTGCAAAAAAAGACCCAATTGATAATAATGAAAGAATTTGCAGTGCATTAAAAATCGCAAACTCTTCTTCAAAGGAAAATACAACAAACATGTTTCATTGCATTAAAAAAATTCCCAAAAAACTAAATAATAAAGCTGTTATTCAAATAAACAAGCTAAAAAATATACTTTTCATAATAGATACCCCTATCTTATATAGCCCTAAAATATACCTTTATTTTAGCACCATTAAATTGTAAAGACAAGTATTTAAAAAAATAAAAAAATAAATGTTTTTGTTAAATTAAAAACAATATAACATTTACCAAGTTAATTTTTTTAGTTTTAAATAACTTTTATACTTTTTATTTTGTTTATAATAATTAAAAATAAGGAGTAAAAAAATGAAAGTACTAATTGTATTAACTAATATTTCTACCTATGGAAATACTAATAAAAAAACTGGTTTGTGACTAGGAGAAGCTACAGAGTTTATTAGAGAGTTACATCCAAACTTTAAAATTGACTTTGCTAGTCCTAATGGAGGAAAAGTTCCAATAGATCCTAGAAGTATTAAAATGGCTGATAAAAAATCTTTGGAAATTCTAAAATCAGAAAATGACTTTTCAAATTCAATATCACAATCATTATCAATTAAAGATGTTATTAAGAAAAAATATGATCTAATTTATTTTACTGGTGGTCATGGGGTGATGTGAGACTTTTACAATAATCCTGTTATAGAAGAACTTATAAGATTTAACTATGAGAATGGTGCTTATATTAGTAGTGTTTGTCATGGTATTGCTGCATTATTTAATGTAAAAACTTCTAATGGTGAATTTTTAATTCATAAGAAAAAAATCACAGGTTTTACAAAGACTGAAGAAATATTAAGTGGTAAAAGAAGAAAAGTTCCATTTTTAAATGAGCAAGCTGCTAAAAATAACGGTGCAGATTTTATTAAAAAGCGTTTTTTTAAATCTCACGTTGTTGTTGATGGTCATATTGTTACTGGACAAAACCCTTACTCTGTAATTGAACTTGCACAAACAATAAATAAATTACTCATTAAAGATTAAAATATTTTAAAAGTAATTAAATAAAAATATATAAATTAAAAGGAACCATTTATTGGTTCCTTTTAATTTATTGTTTTAATAATTAATAACTAATCCCATATATCTTGTCATACTCAACAATGATTCTCTAATTCCTTGAACTCCTTCACCTGAATCTTTAATTCCTAAGAATGGAAAACTATCAGGTCCCCTAGACGGTTTTGAATTAATATTAACTGTTCCTGTTTTAATTTTTTTAGCGGTTTGGATTGCTTTGGAAATATCTTGGCAAAAAATACTTGCTTGTAAACCAAATTGTGAATTATTAGAAATTTCAATCATTTCTTCTATTGAATCAATTCTTATAATTGGCAAGACAGGTCCAAAAGGTTCTTCTCAAGCAACTTTCATATCTAATGTAACATTGTCAATCAATGTTGGTCACATTAAATTTTTCTTTCTTTTATCACCAGTTACTATTTTTGCTCCTTTTTCTTTTGCATCATCTATTAAAGTTTGAATAAAATCAGCTGATTTTTCATCAATTACAGGCGTAATAAATGCATTGTCTTTTGGCATTCCCACACTTAATGACTCCAATTTTGCTTTTAACAATGGCACTAACTTATCTGCAATTTTATTACTTACTAAAACTCGTTTTACAGCAGTACATCTTTGCCCAGAATAGCCAAAAGCTCCATTAATTATTTCATCACAATATTTATCAAGATTTAAATCATCTAAAACTAAAGCAGGATCTTTTCCACCAAGTTCTAAAACTAAATCAGTGGTACTACCATTTTTTCTAATTTGATTTCCAATTCCCACACTTCCTGTAAAAGAAATCATATCAATTTCAGGATTTGAAGTAATAATATCTCCTATTTCTCTCCCTCTTCCTGTAACAATATTAAAAATCCCTTTGGGTAAATTAGATTCAATAACTAACTTAGATAAGAAAGTTCCTACCAAACTCCCTGCAGTTGCTGGCTTAAATACTACAGTATTTCCCATTACTAATGCTGGGATTATTTTAGCTAATGCTAAATTAAATGGATAATTAAAAGGTGAAATAGCTAAAACTACTCCTTTTGCAACCCTTGAAAATATTCCAATTTTATTTTGTGCACCCATACCTTCACCAGTAAATGCTGAAGGTTCAATTCTTTTAGCTTCTTCAAAAGTATAGTCAATAATTTCAATTGTTCTAACAACTTCTGCTAATGATTCTTTTAAATTTTTTGCAATTTCTTCTGAGATTATTTTAGAAATCTCTTGTTTATTTTGATCAATTAAATCTCTAAATTTCTTTAGAGCATTAATTCTATCTAATAAAGTTTTTTCTTCTCAAGCTTTCTGTGCCTTTCTTGCTACTTTAAAAGCATCATTTATATCTTTAGCACTTAGAGCACTAACTTTACCTGCAACAGTTAAAGTTGCTGGATTGATTATTTCTAATCATTGTCCATTATCAATTAATTTATTATTAATCAATGCATTATATTGTCTCATTTTAAATATCTTTCCTTTTCTAAAGTGAATAAATAATATTCATTAATATTGAACCTGCCACTCCTACATTTAAACTATCAAGTTCCTCATTAGTTTTAATTACTATATTCTTATCAATTCTTTGAGAAACTTCTTTTGATATTCCTTGCCCTTCATTGCCAAGAATTAATGCTACTCTTTTATTCTTAATATTTTCAAGTAAATCACTTTTTTGTTTCAATAAAGTTCCTAAAATTATTATATTCTTTTGCTTTAAATTATCTATGAAATTGTTTAAATCTTCATTTAAAAGATTTAAATTAAAATGATTTGATTGTGTTGCTCTTAAAACTTTGGGATTATAAAAACTAACACAATCATTTGAACAGATAATGTTTTTAAAGTCAAAAGCAAAAGCACTTCTTATAAGTGTTCCTAAATTTCCAGGATCTTGAATGCCATCTAAAATAAGATAATTACCTTTTAATTCTTGATTTTTTTGAATACGACAAACTGCATAAATTCCTTGATTAGTTTTAAGATCACTTAATTTCTTAGAAACATTATCTGAAATTTCAATAACATTATTAAAATTCCTATATTTATCAATTAATTTACTTTCAACTAAAAGTAACTCAACAACTTCTTTTTGAAGTGCTAAATCAACCATTTTAAGGCCTTCAATAATGTATTTTTTTTGTTCTTTTTGAATTTTACTTTCTTTATATGATAAAACCTCTTCAATTAAAGAATTACTTACAGATGTTATTTTCATTTTATTCACTATAGGCAAAACCAATTTGATACAATTTATTTTCTGGTTTTACATAGTCCTTCCCTTTATAATTTGGATTAGCAACAGGATAGCCATAAACTAATGAAGCTTTGCGCGGTGGTTGCAATAATTTTTCTTGAATTGTTGAAAGTGCAGGAATCTTTTCTCCTCTTCTTCTTTTTTCTTTATTTTCCTCCATTAAATCTTCAATATCTTTTACTTTTTCTTGTTTTACTAAAATTCAAATTTTATTCTCTTTGTATCATTTTACAATTTTTTTATATTCATTATAACTAAATTGCTTAGGTTCACTACCAGAATAAAAACGATTAGTATCTTTATTTCAGTCAATAACATGATCTTTTCACATTATTCAACCAGTCTTTCCTTTTGTCATCATTGTTTCAGTTTGTTCTAAAGTTTCATTAAAGTTATGAAAACCATAGCCTGTAAAAGAATTACCTGTTCATAGATTCATATAATTCGTAGATTTAGGATCTCATATTTCTTCAAAACAAGTTGCAACTACTCAATATCTTTTATCAGAACCATTTCGATAAATTTCAAAACCATATTTATTATTTTTTAGAACTACTTCTTTTTGAGTAACTTTAACAACTTTAGCTTTAAATTTGTTTAAAACTAATTGAATCTCTTCTTGAGTTAATTTAATTCTTACTTCTCCACGAGACATCTTTATTCTTGCTTTTGTTTCATTTAATTCCTTATAAGATGTCATTCTTTTGTGAGCAAAAGAATTGAGAATATTTAATTCAGATTTCGGGTCAGGAAAAACAAAATCATTAGTAACTAATTCAGGTTCTAATTCTGTTGTCTGAGTAATTTCATTTTGTTTTTTTAGTTTAGAAATAATACTTGAAGCACTTTTTTTGCTATCTTCTAAACCTTCAATTATAACTTCACTTGATTTTTTTTTTGGTTTATCTGATTCAAACACAAGTTCTTGTGTTGGTTCCTTTGTTGATTTGTGTTCGTTTAAGTCAAGAGTTTGTGTTTTTTCATAAGATGATGGAGTTTTTGTTAAAGAGGGCATTTTTGGGTCATGGGGATCTAAAGGTTGATAATTATATATATTTTTAAAATCTTTATTTGCCATTTTTAATACCTCCTTCTCATTTTCTAAAATTAATATCCACTATCTTGTCTATTAAAATTTATTTCATTTTTTTTATTGTAAATATTGATAATTTCATCAGTTGTTATTTTTAAAATATACATTATTGATAAAAATTCATCTAATAAATGATCATAAGATTCAAGATTAAATTTTTCTTCAAATATTAAAGTCTTTCTATAAACATTAATACTTCATGTATCAATATTGCTAGTCTTTATAATTTTATTATTAAATTTTAAAAAGTCAAAATTTACATCAATTCCCAAACTAATAATAAAGTGTAGACAATCAATTAATTCTTCTAATATTACTGATCTTTCACTTGCTGGTTTATTTGACCAATATTTGAATTCTCTATATTCATTAATAAATTCTGAAACCTCAACAAGAAATGCAATTATTTTCTTTTTAATTATTTTCTTATCAACTACTATCTTTTTTGTATCAATAATATACTTATCTAAAAGTATTTGTTTTTCTTTTAAATAAATTAAATTTTCTTTTGTTAACATTTTTTTCTCTCCTATATAAAATAATTTTAGTTTAAAAAAATGATAGTAGCCTATCATTTTTTATTTTTTTTAAAAACCTGGTTTTTTTAGCAATTTAAACATATTTGCCTTATAGACTTCAACTCCTGGTTGATTAAAAGGATTGATTCCTAATAAATATCCACTCATTGCACATGCTTTCATAAATCAATAAGCTGCATAACCAAACATCTCAGCATCCATCTTATCAAATTCTAATATTATATTAGGAACTTCTCCAGTATTTGCGTGGGCATCAATTACACCTTCAAGCGCGACCTTATTAATTTCATGAAATGTTTTACTTGTTAAATAGTTTAAACCATCTAAATCTTCACTATTTTTTGGAATTTTTAAATCAAGATTTGGTTTTTTAACATCTATTATTGTTTCAAATAATATATTTTTTGTACCCTCTTGAATAAATTGTCCTAATGAATGTAAATCTGTTGAAAAAATGCAACTTGTTGGAAATAAACCTTTACCATCTTTACCCTCTGATTCACCAAATAATTGTTTTCATCATTCTGTAAATGTTTGCATTTGTAATTCATAACCTACTAAAGTTTCTGCTTTATAACCTTTTTGAGTATGCAAAATATATCTTGCTATTGCATACTTATAAGCTTCATTATTAATGTTTTTTGTATCTTGCATAGCTTTTTTAGCTCCCTTAAAGATATCATCAACATTAACTCCTGCTACTAATAAAGGAAAAATACCTACTGGTGTAAATACTGAAAATCTTCCACCGATATCATCTGGGATTGTAAATGTTTCATAGCCTTCTGCTGTTGCAAGTTGTTTTAAAGCACCTTTTGCTTTATCAGTTACTGCAACAATTCTTTCCTTTGCATTTTGCTTACCTTTTAGATCAACTAAAAGCTTTTCAAATACTCTAAAAGCTATTCCAGGTTCTGTTGTAGTTCCTGATTTTGATATATTTACAATTCCAAACTCTTTATCTTTAATATAATCAACTACTTGTTGAGTATATGTAGATGATATAGTATTTCCAATATAGATTAACTCTACTTTATCTTTTGTATACAAACCTCTGATCATTTCATCAGCTGCACGTGCTCCTAAATAACTTCCCCCAATTCCTACAACTAGAAGAATGTCAATTTTATTTCTAAGCTCTTGTGCCACTTTTTTCATTTTACTTAATTCATTTTTATTAAATTCAACTGGTCAATTGTTTCATCCTAAAAATTCACAACCTTCACCAGTTTTATTTTCAATCATATCATGTACTTCTTTAATTTTTGTTTCCCTAAATTTATTAATATCATTTTTAATTTTTGATTCATTCAAATTCACTTTTATCATATTGCTAATACTCTCCTTATTGTTACTTTGATTCTACGCTATTTTTTAAATTATCAAAACCACTTTTTGTTTCTGCTATTTTGGTTTCAGATGATTTTAATAACTGCGGTCTATTTGCTTTGTAACTCAATTTAACTTGTTTTTTGTCTTCTAAATATTCAATAACTTCGACTTCATATGATTCATTAATCACTAAGAACTCGTCGATATTTTTAACAAAAAAATCAGATATTTCAGAAATGTGAATTAGTCCTTTAACTATTTCATTCTCATCTTGAATTTCACAAAAAGCACCGTAGTTAACGATTGCTGTAATCTTCGCTTCTACTTTTTGTCCTTTATTCAACATCCTATTGCTCTCCTTACAAAATAATTATAAACTTAAATTATTGTAGAAATAATAATTTTGAAAAAAATTATTAAAAGAAGGTGATTTTTTGGAAAAAAATAATTTAGAAGAAAAAGTTAAAGCAACACTTGAGCAATTGCGAATGTATATTACGCAAGATGGTGGAGATATGGAATTTGTTGCAATAAAGGATAGACTTGTTTACATCAGACTTAAGGGTAATTGTGTTGGATGTGGCCTTACAGAGTTAACTTTTAAAGAAGGTGTTGAGGGAGTTTTAATTGAAGAATTTCCCTATGATATTGATGGTGTTGAACTTGTAATGTAACTTGAAATAAAATGGACTAGGAGACTTATTTTATGATTTTTTTAACATATGGAATGGAAATAACTAATACTATTTTAACAGCCATTTCAACAGTAACTGTTTTTGCAGCATCTTTGTTAATACCTTTTTTAGTAAAAAAATATAATGATAAAAAACAAAAATTAGATATAGCTGAAAAGGCAATTTTGGATGCCTTTGATAAATATTTTTCAGATGAGTATTCAAAAAATGATTTTGAGTGATATCTAGCAGAAGTAAATGCAATTTTGAAACGTTATGAAATAAATTCTTTTTTATGCACAAATTGTAAAAAGAAATGTAACTCAAAAAAATATATGCTTTGATTTGAAAAAGTAGATAAAACAATTCCTGAAATAAATAATTTTTCATTTAAAACAGGAAGAATGAGTTTTAAAATAGAATTAACTACGTTATTTTGCTATAAATGTACTAAGAAAAAAGTAACAAAAAAAGCATTAACTAATTAAAAATATATTTAAAAAACGCTAGCAATAAGCTAGCGTTTTTTTTAGTTAATATTTTTATTTGTTTTATTTGCACTTAAATTTTTTTGAATTGCTACATATTTAATATTAGACATCTTATTGAAAAAAATTGAAATAAAAACTGTTCCAAAATTACCAGCAAGTGTACCTGCTATAAATATTGGATAACCAACTATTGTTGGGTCAATTTGAGGATAAGGAATTAATGGTAATGTCTCATTAGTTTCAATATTCAATTTTAATAACATACTCATTCTTAAAATAATATAAAATGAATAAATACCTACAAATATTAAATTAAATCAACAATATTTTTTAATAAATAATTTATCTTCAACTTTTTCATTTTGATAAATAAAATAAAATGCTAACACAATAATTGGAGTTAGAATATGCTCAATTATTGATTTGGTTTTACCATATCAAGTATCAAAACCAATAATATCTCCCTTTTGAACTATAAATGTAACATTAAATAATATAAAAATTACTATATTTAAAGTCGTAATTGAAGTATGAGCATTTTTGCCCACCATTCATTTAGCCATACTTTTATTGTGAATGTGAATTCAATTTATTAAACCAAAAAAAGATGTCATAATAGCTACTCATACAGAGAAATAAATTGATTGCTCAATAATAGCAACATCAAAGTTACTTTTTTTCGGATCATAAACTGTTCCACAAATAAGATCTAATAGGACTGCAAAAAGTAATGCTAAAGTACATCATACATAGAAAAAATAGTTAAATCATTTCTTAATTTCGTTTTTTTTAGACATAAATATTTCTCCTCTTGATGACTTCTTAACCTACAGAACCTTCCATATCCATTTTTATTAGCTGATTTAATTCAACTGCATATTCTAAAGGTAATTCCTTTGTAAAGGGTTCTAAGAACCCCATAACAATTATTTCTAAAGCTTCTTGTTCATCAAGTCCTCTACTCATTAGGTAAAATAATTGCTCTTCACTTACTTTCGAAACAGTTGCTTCATGTTCAATTTGAGATTGATTATTATGAACCTTATTTTGAGGAATTGTATCTGAGTGTGATTGATTATCTAAAATTAAAGTATCACATTCTACTCTTGCTTTTGAATTTATAGCTTCAGGACCAATATAGGCAAGCCCTCGATAATTTGCAGTTCCTCCTTGGAAAGTAATAGACTTAGACACAATTTTTGATTTAGTTTCTTTCCCTAAATGAATCATTTTACTTCCAGCATCTTGATAAACACCTTTTTTAGCAACTGCAATTGAAATAGTATCTCCCTGAGCTCTATCTCCTTTTAAAATACAAGATGGATATTTCATATTGACTTTTGAGCCAATATTTCCATCAATTCATTCCATTCTACCATCTTCTTCAACAATACTTCTTTTTGTAACTAAATTTAGAACATTATCACTTCAATTTTGAACTGTTGTATATCTAACACTAGATCTTTTCCCAACAAAAATTTCAACAATAGCTGCATGTAAATTATTTTCAGAATAAACTGGTGCAGTACATCCTTCAATGTAATGTAATTCAGCATCATCTTCTACAATAATTAATGTTCTTTCAAACTGTCCTGAAGATTGATAATTAATTCTGAAATAAGCTTGTAAGGGTTTTTCTAATTTAACTCCTTTTGGGACATAAATAAAAGTTCCCCCAGATCAAACAGCTGCATTTAAAGAAGCATATTTATTGTCATCATTTTTAACTAATTGACCAAAATATTTCTTAAAAATTTCAGGATATTTTCTTAAAGCAGTATCACAATCAGTAAAAAGAACTCCTTGTTTAACTAACTCTTCATTCATTCTTTCATAAACTGGACGTGCATCTCATTGTGCATTAATTCCTGCTAAGAAATTTTTTTCAGCTTCAGGAATTCCAAGACGATCAAAAGTTCTTTTGATATTATCTGGAATATCATCTCAAGATCTTACAGTTTTCCCAGCTCCCTCAGTATAGTAATAATAATCATTAAAATCAATTCAATTTAAATCTGGTCCAAAACTTGGTTGAGATTTTTTTTCAAAAACCTTTAAACTTTCTAATCGATAATCTAACATTCACTGTGGCTCATTTTTGTGTTTTGATATTTCTCTCACAACACTCTCATTTAAACCCTTTTGAACTTTATAAGTTGAAACTTCACCTTCATTAAAACCATATTTATAATCTGATATTTGTTTAATTTCTTCTTCTTGTTTTAATTTTTTCATATCCTTACACCTCCTTGTTTAGAATTCACTTTAAGCCATCTGCTCCTAAAAGAGCACAATTAATTCTATTGCCTTGCTTATTTATTTCTCAAAAAGCTATTAATTCATCTAAAATATCTTCATCATAATCATTGCCCGCTATCATATTAAAATAATTGACAAGTTGCTTTTGAGCATCTTGACGAGTTAAATTTAGTAGTTTTGAGCATAAGATATCAGTTGAAGCAGTTGAAATAGCACAAGCATTGCCTTCAAATCTTGCCTCTACAATTTTTTCACCTTCAATTAATAATTGAACATTAATTTCATCAGCACAAGTTGGTGAATCTTGAAATTTAATAATTGATTTATCATTTTTAATAAGGCCTTTAAAATCTGGTTGCGTATAATGCTCCATAATTATTTGCCTTAATTGAATCTTATCATTTTTATCAAACATTACATAATCCCCCTTTTATAAAATTTCATTAACTCAATTATCACAATCTTTTAAAGCTTCAATGAACTTATCAATATCTTCTTTTGTGTTATAAATTGAAAAACTTGCTCTTATTGTAGAACTGACTTTAAAAAGTTCATTTGCTAATCTTGAGCAGTGCTTTCCAACTCTTACTGAGATATTATATTTTTTATTTAGAAACGCTCCAAAATCTTGAGAATTTACATTTTTTAAATTAAACAAAACAATTGGTTGATCATTTTCAAGATTATAAAATTCAAATTTTGAATGGTCAATTTTCTTGACTTTACTTCTAAAATATTTTTTTAATTCCTCTTCATAAGCAATCATTTTATCTATTTTTAAATCTTCTAGCACATCTAAACAAATATTAAAAGCATAAATTGCTGACAAGTTAAGAGTTCCTGCTTCAAACTTTTCAGGAATTGGTGCTAATTTATAATTATTAATACCAATACTTGTATTATTGCCCCCACCATAAAAAATAGGTTTTAAAAATTCTAAAATTTCTTTTCTTGCTCATAAAATACCCAATCCAAAAGGTCCATAAATTTTATGAGCAGAAAATGCAACACAATCAACATCTAAATCTTTAATACTAATTTTATTTTGTTTTATTGATTGTGCTAAATCCAAAACTATTATTATATTCTTATTTAATTTTCTAATTTCTTTAACTATCTTTTTTACATCATTTAATCCAGCAATTGTATTGGAATTCATTGCAAAAGAAATAACTTTAGTTTTTTTAGTTACTTTATTTTTAATTTTAGAAACATCTATCAAAAAATTTTCATTTAATTCTAAATAATCTAACTTCAATTTTTCCTCTTGGGCTAAAACCATCCAAGGCAATAAATTAGATGAATGCTCCAATTTTGTAACTAAAATTTCATCATTTGCTTTTAAATAATTTCTCATACCAAATGCTAATTGATTTA
The DNA here is from genome assembly GCF_001281045.1 of Spiroplasma cantharicola. Taxonomy (NCBI): domain Bacteria; kingdom Bacillati; phylum Mycoplasmatota; class Mollicutes; order Entomoplasmatales; family Spiroplasmataceae; genus Spiroplasma; species Spiroplasma cantharicola. The sequence continues at coordinate 943,320 of NZ_CP012622.1, forward strand.
ATGAATGAGTTGTTCCACTTGTAAATATAATTTCATTTTTATCTTCAATACCAATAAATTTGGCTATTTTAATTCTAGTATCATTAAGCATTTCATTAGCTTTATAAGCATTATTAAATAAATTATTGTGGGTATTTGCACCAATTTTTAAATCATAGTCGCTTTGAGCTTGTATAACCTTATCAAATTTAATTGATGTTGCTGCTGAATCAAAGTAAATCTCTTGACTATTATTCTTAAAATATGAAAAATTATCTTTAAAATTCATTAAATCATCCCTTTTAATTGTTGTTTTAAGTAATTTAGCAATTGTTCATCTTCAATTTCTTGAAATACAGGCTCAAAATAACCATTAATAATCAGTTCTTGTGCCTGAGTTTCATTTAAACCTCTTGAAAGCAAGTAAAATATTTGATCTGGGTCAAGCATACCAATTGCATTAGCATGACTTGCTACAATATCATTTTCATCAATTAATAAAACTGGATCAGAATCAGCTTTTGCTTTCTTATCTAGAACTAATAACCTTAATTCCTGGTGTGCTTCTGCTTGATTTGAACCCTTTTTAATATCACTAATACATCTAATAAAGCCCTTTGAGGTATCTTTTAAAACTTCATATGTTCTTATATTTGAATATGAATTTCGAGCTTTATGTACTGAATTTATGATTGAATTTTTTTTAAAGTTTTTATTAATAATTGTGGCATTATAAAACTCCACAGCAGTATTTTCTTCATTTAAATTAATAGTGAAATTATCATTACAATCATAATTTGCAATATTTGATATTTTCAAATTTAAAGAAGAGTTTTTACTTAGATTAAAATTCAAATTAAAGTCTTTTTGACTTTTTTCTTTTGAAGGTAAGAATAAAACAATAATGTTAATTTCAATATTTTCTTTGATATTTAAATTAATTGTTCCAAATGTATTTTCTAATAATATAATTTTACTTTTATTATCTTCAAAATTAAAAGTTTTAGGTAGTTTGTTTCTAAAATCTATATATGATTCATTTAATTTTAAATTAACCATTATTTAGATAGTTCCTTTGCTCATGTATAACCTTCTTTGTTAATTTTTTCAACAATCTCTTTTCCACCACTTTTTATTATTTTTCCTTCAATAATAACGTGTGCATGAGTTGGTTTTACTTTTTTAAAGAATCTATCATAGTGAGAAACAATAACCATTGCATTTCTTGATAAATCAACTTTATTTAAGTTTTTTGAAACAACTTCTAAAGCATCAACATCTAATCCTGAATCAATTTCATCAATTAAACTAAAAATTGGATTTAACATTTTTAATTGTAAAATTTCATTTTTCTTTTTCTCTCCACCACTAAAACCATCATTAACAAATCTTTTTAGCATATTTAAGTCAAAATCTAATTCCTTAGCTCCTTGTTTAATATCTTTAAAGATTTCTTGTAACTTTTTCTTTTCATCACTGTGAGCATTCACTATATATTTTAAAAACTCTAAGTTTGAAACCCCTGGAATAGTTTGCGGATTTTGCATTGCTAAAAATATACCAGCTTTACTTCTTTCATTAACATCCATTTCTAAAATTGATTTTCCATCAACTAAGATATCTCCTGATGTAATTTCATACTTGGGGTGACCCATAATTGCCATTAATAAAGTCGACTTTCCATTACCATTTGGCCCCATTAGAGCATGAATTTCTCCTGAATTAACTGTTAAATTAATTCCTTTTAATATTTCTTTGTCCTCTATACTTACATATAGTTCTTTAATTTCTAATTTGTGCATTTCTAAGCTCCTTGCTTTATTATTATAGTTATTATTATAGTAAAAGTTAAGCGAACTTTAAAAGAGCAAAAAGCAAATATTTAACATTAAATTGCAATTTAATGTTATTTTATGTTATTTTTCATTATAATTATTTTGATACAAACCAAGGAGTGAATGGTGTGAAAAAATTATTAACACTGTTAGGAAGTGTTAGTTTAACAGCAACAACAGCAACAATGGCTGTAGCTTGCGGTACAAACTATGACGTTAAAGACGACGGAAACTCAGTTCTTATTCAATTTTTACAATCAATAGATGGAAAAGCAAAAATTACATCTACTGATATTCTATGAAAGTTAATTAATTCTTCAAATGGTCCAAAAAATAGAGAAAAACTTACTTTAGACTTATTGAAAATGATTAATTTATCTATTCTAGCAAATATAGATTCAGAAGAAAACAAATTTACAATAGATGAAGATAACTTATATACAAATTATGATTTAAAAAACACTTTGAAAGAAAGATGAGCAAATGCTATTTCAAATGTTGATAGACAAATTGCAAATGAAAAAGATGTATATAAAAAAGAACACGGTAAAAAATGAGAAAAAGAATGAAATAAAATGCTTGTTGAAAAATACAGCGTTTATCAAGACGACGTCAAGTCAATGAATAAAGACTTCCTAGAAAACAAATACAAAGCAGATATACTGTTAACAGATTCAAATAATAATGCTTCAAAAACATTATTAGATGTTTTAATTAACACTGATCAAACAGGAGTTACTTGAATTAGCTCAAATGACATTATGAAAAAATATAATGCGCTAAAAAAAGTAGTTGAAGAAAATACAAGCAATGATGCAGCAATTGCTAGTTATTTAAAATCAGATTTAGATCAAATAGCTCAAATTAACAACTCATTAACTGATGTTTCAAAAGATTGAAAAGAAACTAAATTGCATTCAGAATCAACTGATGCAGAATTAGTTGCAGCTGCAAAAGAAGCAATTAAAGTAGATGTACAAGAAATTAAGAATGATACACCAGTTAGCATAAACAATTTCACAATAAGTGATACAAATAACTCAAGAGCAGGTTTCTTAAGTAATTCACAGAAATTTTTCTTAGATCGTTTCTACAATACTCAAGCCCCTCTTGCTATAAGTGAAGTTGTTATTCCATTTTCAGAAAATGGTTCATTCGATGATGGAGTTACAGTAGCAGATTTTAAATCATTAGATGGAAATGATCAAGTAAACACTGAAGAACTGTTAACTCAAATATCATCAGATAATGAAACTGGAGATACATGAAGAAGATGAATGGTTGAAGGAAAAACTGATAAACATCCAAAGGCAACTGTTAAAAACTACGATAAACTTATGACTTTAAGTAATTCAGCAGACTTTACTCAAGATATGAGAGCTGTTGTCTATGACTTTATTCTAGGTGAGAACAAAAATGGAAAACCTTACTCTAAAGGTGATTTAGAATCATTAATTAATGAAATTTCAAGAAACGAAAAAGCAGAGAAATTTTATGTTTATGATGAAGATAAAGGAAGAGTTTATTATGTTGATTCAACTGGGTTACATATAGTTCAAATTGATGGCTACAAATACTTTAAAGATTCTAAGGGAGCTCCAAAAGAAGGACTGCGCCAAGAAGGAATTAAAGAAAGCAAAATTAATGAACATACATTAAATGAATTAAATGAATTTAAAAAGTACAATGCTTTACAAGATAATGAAAAAGTAGCTGCTTTACAAACAAACAAAAGCGAAGCTTACGATAATTTAAATAAAACAATAGTAAATCCCTATTTACATTATTTAACAAATTCTTCAATGTTGAAAGGTATTGCAGGTTCTGCTTCAAGCTTTGATGTTATGTCAGAAGTTAAATCATGAGCACAAGTATCTTCTTCAACAGAAGGTGGAGCTTCACATTGAATGACATCAGTATTTGATTACTTTAAAACAATTTCAAAAGTAAAAGATGATAAAAAAGATTCATTTAAACAAGAAGAATTTATTGATAACTACATTAGTTTCAATGTAAGTGAAGAAAAAAGTCAAGAAGAAGAAGTTATTAAAAAAACTCAATCTTGATTCTACGCTGCAGTTAATTCAAAACAAAGTTTAGCAGCAATTGACCCAGCTATCTTATTTATTGAAGCAAGTGAAAAATGAACAGACGAAATTAAAACAAAAACTGATGCTAGTGGTTATCCAAAGAAACTTTTAAAAAATGATGAGTATAAAGAAGATATTGTTTCAAACACAATTGAATCATTTTGAAAACCAAAAGTTAAAGTAAGTGAAGAAATTCCAAGTAATAGAAATTTAAGCAATGATTTAAGTTCAATTGTATTTGACTATAATTTAGTAATAAAAAACATTGAAAGTTCGTATTTAAATTTCAATAAGGGAGGTATTAAATAATGAAAAGATTATTAGGAATACTTAGTGCAGTGTCATTAACTGTATCTACCCCTTCTCTTGTTGTTGCTTGTGGTACAAAAGAAAGAATAACTAGTCCAAAATTAAATAAAGAACTAGCTAAAAAATTATTAGTACAAATTTCAGGTAATAAAGATCTTGCAAATATTGATTTTGGTTCACTATTTACAGATGCTCAAATTGAAACAGTAATTGTTAACATGGTAAACGAATTATTATCATTACAATACAGTTTTGATTCAACAAACAATATGTTTAGAAATTTAGATTTTAAAGAATTTTATACTTCTGATAAAGAAACAGGAATAGAAGAAGCATTTAAAACTAAATATAGTCTTGAATCAAGAACAATAGCTGAAAATAAATTATTTGAAGATTACACAAAGTCAATTGGTACTACAAGACTTGACTATTGAGCTATAAGAAACAATTATAATTTAAATATTCAAAATAATGAAACAAAAGTAAATGATATCAATAGTGAGCAAATTGAGTTAAGCAATGAAAATCCTTATATTTACATATCTGAAAGTGCTCCAACTGATGAAAATAGTATTTGAAAATTTTCAAATGAACAAGGAAAAGAAGGTCCAATTGGGGGAACAAGTAAACTACCTCAAATTGAAGATTTAACAAAAGAATACCAAGAAAACGGTTCATCAATGTTTTGAGTTAAAAATAATGATGGAGAATTTAAACAAATTAGTGCAAAAACAGCATTGTATTTAAGATTTCAAGATTATTTTGAATCAAAACTGTTAGAAGATATCAATGATAATCTTCTAACAAATTCATATTTAAAATCAACAATGTTTGATACTAAAACATTTGGTGATAATCAAAAGGCACCTTTTATAAATCCATCTTCAGCAATGTTTTCAAAAACACAAACATTAAATGAAACTTCAATTAATGAGTATTGAAAATCAAATGTTAAAATGGTTTGAACTTTAAAATTTGATATTACTAAAGCTGAGGCAATTACTAACATAAATAAAGTAATTAACGATAAAAAAGATCTATTAAATATTAGTAGTGGTGCTTTAATAAAAGGTAAATCAATTAAAGATATTGTTGGTATTTTCAATGGTACTGAAAAACCAATTAAAGATAATAAAACTGCTTATGACTCATACTTTGGATTACAAGGTTTCCAAGGATTAACTATTTATGATGGTGAAAATGCAATTGGAGAAAGTCCAATTGCAGGTAAAGCTTATGAATCTAAAGTTAAATCATGAAATAATGGTCCAGGTATTATAAAATCAAGTTCTGAAAACTTCCTAACTATCGATTCAGAAAATAATAACTATGCAGATTTAGTAATTGTTCTTCCAATCTATATGATTGAATTATTAGGTGGATCTGGTACAGTTGATGGTTCAAATGAAGATGCAAATGAAGATCCAACTTATAAAATTGTTGGTAAAGGAAAAGACGAAGAAAGTAAAATAAAATTCAGTAATACTATCGGAAATGATTCTATTTATAAAGAGAGATGAAATAATAAAAATAACTCAACTCTTCATTCAAAAGATGTAGCTGAATTAGCTCAAAATTCTGAAAAACAAAATGCTTTATTAAACCAAATAATGTATGGAATTTCAAAAGATGCTACTTCAAGTGAATTGGCAAAAACAATCATATATACAAAATACTTAGATAAAGATGATGTATATTATGCAGGACTATGAGATAAAATTGGAACATATATTAAAAGTGAAGATGATAAAGACGAATAAAGTTCAAAATAAACCTACACAAGGTTTATTTTTTTTATAAAATATTTAAGAAAAGAGGAATTAAAATATGGATTGTATTTTTTGTAAAATCATTAACAAAGAAATGGAATCTAAGGTATTTTATGAAAATGAACATACCCTAGCCTTTCTAGATATTTTCCCAAACAGTGATGGTCACTCTTTGGTTATCCCAAAAAAGCACTTTGAAAACTATGAGCAAACTGATGATTTCTATCTACAAGAAGTTGCCAAGACTAAAAAAATTGTGGCTAAAATGTTAAGAGAAAAATTGAATGCAAAAGGAATGAATTACGTCTCTAATCAAGGTTCAGAGGCCTTTCAAATGGTATTTCACTATCATGAGCACATTATCCCTAAATTTGTAAAAGAGCAAGGATATGGCTTTAAAATAAACAATAAACCGGAATATTTAAGCGATATTGACAAAATCTATAAAAAATTAAAATAGTTACTATATGTAACTATTTTTTTTATAAAGTTTTTATTGTATTAATTAAATTAATTGTAGTTCTTCAATTTTTATTTTAATTCTTTTGTTCTCATAAACTCTTTAAATCAATGATATGATTTTTTTAAAAATCTATCACCTGTTCCATTATGATAGTCATCATAATCCACATAGACAATTCCATAACGCTTATCAAATTCACTTGTTGAGCCACTTACTAAATCAATTGAAGTTCACATTGTATAACCAAATACATTTACACCATCTTTAATAGCTTCGTTAATTTGAAGAAAATGTTCACGATAATATTCAATACGATAATCATCTTCAACTGTCATATTTTTATCCAATTTTTCAATAGCGCCAATCCCGTTTTCAGAAATAAATAACGGTAATTGATATCGATCTCATAGTTGATTTAACTCATAGCGTAAGCCTACTGGATCAATTTGTCATCCTCATTCAGTTTGTTTTAAATACGGATTTATTCCTCCATCAATTAAGTTCCCTTGGCTTTGACCAACATTTTCAGTAACTGAAGTAGTATGAGTTTGATAATAACTAAATGAAATAAAATCAATTGGGTTATTTTTCAACAGTTCCATATCACCTTCTGCAATAGTAAATTCAATGTTGTTTTCTTTAAAAAAGCGCTTAGAATATCGTGGATATTCACCTCTTACCATTACATCAAAGAAAAATCATTTACGAATTTGCTCTTGTTTTAAATTATTAAGAACATTGATTGGATTACAATCATAAGAATATGTTGTCATATCAGATACCATACACCCAACTTTAATATCAGGATATTTTTTTGCAAATTTAATTATTTCTGCTTGAACAATAAATAAGTGATGTAATCCTTGAAAGGACTTTCTTATAATATCCATATGATTATTGGTTTTTTCACTAAAAAAACCTAATCCTATATGTGTATGCATCAAACAAATATTTAATTCATTAAAAGGTAATCAATATTTGACATATTTCGAAAAACGCTCAATTAATGTTTTAGCATATTTAACAAACATTTCAATAACTTTGCGATTTAATAAACCATTGTACTTTTCAAGAATTGGATAAGGAAAATCAAAGTGACTTAAAGTTACCATAATTTCCATATTTTGTTTGCGACATTCTTTAAAGACACGTTCATAAAAAGCAAGTCCTGCTTCATTTGGAACTTCTTCATCACCATTTGGAAAAATTCTAGCTCATGAAACAGAAAGGCGATAAATATTCATACCAGCATCTTTCATTAATTTGATATCTTCTTTATAGCGATTATAAAAATCATTTCCTAAACGCTTTGGATAAGTTTTAGTGCTATTGGGATTAAGTCCATCCAAAAAATCTTCTTTGCCCAAAGAGCGAATTTCAGAAAGGTCTTTTTTATTTTTTAATTTAATATATGGAATTAAATCAGCTACAGTCAATGATTTACCATCAATGTCATATGCTCCTTCAATTTGAGCTGCTGAACTTGCAGCACCCCATAAAAAATCCTTATCTTCAAATTTCATTATATTTTTTCTCCATTTGTTGCAATTAAATCTTTATATCAATAAAAGCTATCCTTTTTATATCGTTTCATATCTTTTAAATCAAATTCGTTTCGATTTACATAAATAAAACCATAACGCTTTGAAATTCCCTCATGAGTAGAAACTAAGTCAATTGCACTTCAGGGCATGTAACCAATAATATCTACTCCTTCATTAATTGCTTCTAACATTTTTGAAATATGCTTTTGATAGTATTCAATTCGATATGTATCATGAATCTTGCCATCTTTAGTTAACACATCTCTTGCACCTATTCCATTTTCTGTAATCATTATTGGAAGATTATATCGCTCATAAACTTCACGTAAAGTATTCTTAAATCCTTGAGGATCTATTTCTCAACCAAATTGAGTTTTTTCTAAGTTTGTATTTTTTACAGCTGCAGCAAAATTTGGAATAGTATGTCCACTTTGTTGGTCCTGAGCTAATTTAATATTTGTCTCTTCATTGGTCATTTCAACGGTCATTGAAGAATAATAATTAAAGGCAATAAAGTCTGGTTTTGCTCTTTTAATATCTTCCATATCTTTTGGATCAATTAAAAAAACCTCATTATTTTTTTTAACAAATTCTAAAAAAGTTTTACTGTAGTGACCCTTACAAGCAATATCTAAATAGACTCAATTTCGCACAAGATCCATATTTAATTTAGCTGTATAATCAATTGGCTTTGAACTATTTGTATAGATACATCCTAAGTTTGGAGCTGGTCCTATTTTTGCATTTGGTAGCATTTCATGACATAAATTTATAGCACGTGCTTGAGCTACATTTAAGGCGTGTACTATTTGTCATCGATTAATTATTTGATTACTTTTTAATATACCAATTGCTGATGATGCCATTGCAAACATATTTAATTCATTAATTGTTAATCAATATTTAACTTTACTTCCATAAGCTTCAAATAAAACTTTACAGTAATTTTCAAATAACTGTATAAATCTTTTATCTGTAAACTTACCATCTTCAAAAATAAAATTGGGAGCATCAAAGTGATAAATTGTTACAACAGGCTCAATTTTATATTTTATTAATTCATCAATTAAATCACTATAAAATTTAATTCCTTGCTCATTGACATCACCTTTAAGATTTTTCATAATTCTTGGTCAAGAGATTGAAAAGCGATAAGATTTCATTCCCATTTCTGCAAATAATTTTACATCCTCTTTTCAATTCTTATAATGTCCAGAAGCATCACGAAAGTCAGTAATATCTTTTGAATAGTTGTCTCTATTAGCAACATCATCCATTATTGAACTAACTTTACCATCTTCAGATATTGAACCTTCAACTTGATATGCACTAGTCGAAGCTCCTCATAAAAAGTCATTTCTAATTTTACTCATAAATTTTATCTCCATTTTCTAAAATATACATTCCGCCATAACAAGCAGCTTCATTTTTTAATTTAGCAACTTCTACTTTATTTTTGGCATCTAAGTTTTGATAAAGAATACGTCCTTCATAATTAAAGTTTTCAAGTTCATTTAGTTTTGCCTTTATTAAATTAACAAATTTTTCATTATTGCTAATTCCCCCACCCAAAGTAAGTAAGTCATAATCAAGAATAAAATCCAAATTAATAATTAATTTAGTAAGACCAGTAACTAGTTCTTCAAATAACTTAAGCATGATCGGATCTTTTTGTTCATATAAGCTAAAAGCCTTTTTACCATCAATAAACTCTTCTGCTTTAGTTGCCATTTTATATTTAAATAATACTGCACCAACTCCACAGTAAGCTACAATTGGTAAATTTTCTTCAATACTTAAACTGAAAAACCCTTTGCCTATTTCTCCTGCTTTAAGCGTATTTCCTTTATAAATTTTATTATTAATAATCATAGCTACGCCTAATGCAGTTCCAATTGTTAAATGGATCTGCGTTTTAATTTTTGAATCATTGCGATAATAATATTCTCCAATTAAAGCTGCTCTTGCATCATTTTCAATTATAAATTTTTTACAATTTTTATACTGTGAAAAAATTTTTGGAAGATCTAAATTTACATTGCAAATTGCTGAATCGCTTAAAACCTGTTTGTTAACTGAATCTACAATTCCTGGTATTAAAATTGCTAATTCAAAATTATCTTTTTCTAAATTTAATATTTTCTTGATTTCTTCAATAACTGTAATTAATTCTATTTGAAAACTTATTGTATTTCTCATTCTTTCATTTTGCTCAAATTTTATTATCTGAGAATCAATCTTTTTTTGATTATCAAATAAGATAAATTTAATTCCCATACCACCAATATCAAATGTATATCTTCTCATTTTTATCCTCTCAGCATTTTAAATTCTTTTTCAAAGTTTAAAATATTATCATTTTGAACATCTAGTTCATAATTAATACGTAAAGCATTTAAGGCATTATTATAATTATTTTTTACTTGTTCTATCTTATTTTCTCCAATTTTTTGTTTATATTTATTTAGAACTTCTGATACTTCATTTAAATTATTTGATATTAATAAATCTAAAGTTTTAAAATCAATTTCCTTTTCAATTAAAAGCAATTTTTTTTCAAAATCTGAAACATCGTATTTTTCAATTAGTATTTTATATTTTGAAATAAGTTTATTTGCTTTTTCAATTTTATTTTCATTCATAAGTTTTTTACCTTTAAGTAAAATTCTTTCTTTTGCCTTTTCAAGTTTGCTATTTAACATTTGAATTTTGGTTCTAACTAGTACTAAGTTTTGAATTTTAATCTCATATTCCTTAATCATCTTTTCATTCATACTATTTAACATTTTATTTATTTTATAAACCTCTGTTTTAAATTCCAATGAACTTTGTCCGTCTTGTAATTTAACTAATTTCACTAAGTTATTTGTAACTTCTTTTACTAATTTTTTTTCTGATTTACGCTCTTTAAATCAGAAAACACAAATTACTCCTGATAATAAGAATGAACCAAGACAACAAAAAGTATACATTAAACCATTTGCTAAAGGTGAGATGTCGGATGTGCCCCCTAAGATTGGATCAGAATAATATCCAATTAGTTCCAGAAAGCCCCATCCCGTTTTAGCCCTTGTTGTTATACCTAATAGACCAGATAATGTACCAAATACAAAGGCTCCTATGATCCCAGAATATAATGGTCGACGTTTAGGTAAATTAACTTGATATAGAATTGGTTCTGTAACACCAATTACAGCAGCTGTTATAAGTCCTATACTCTGATTTCGCAGTTTAATATTTTTTGTAACAATTATGACAGCAACTAAAGCTCCAAACTGGGCAAATAATGAAATTCCTCCAGCTACACCAATTTCAGTTTGTCCTCCATTAATTATATGGTCAAGAAATTGAACCATTGCTAGAATACTGTGTATACCAAAGATAATAGCAATTTGTCAAAAAGCCACATAAAATCCAATTCCTAAACCGAATGGTATATTTTTAAAATAGAAAACAAAAATGGCCATTAGTGCTTCAATTACGTTCCAAATTGGGCTAAAAATTAAAAATGCAATTGGTAATGTTGTTATAAATATTAAAAAGGGTCTACCAATTAATTCCAATGAAGGAGGCATTCATTCTCCAATTTTATCATCCATTTTTTTAGCCAATAAAATTGTTGGTAAAATTACAAGTGGTTTAGTATTCATCCCATTTAAACGAACTTCGGAAAGTTGTTTTAAAAAAAGAGTTACTGGATTTTTTGGATCAAGTGGTTGATCTCATAATTCAAAAATAACAATATGTTCTCCCATTCCATTTGGTCCACCACTTACAAACAAATATGGTGAACATAGAATTGCACCAATTCCAATTCCTATTACTGGTCTTAGTTTAAAATAATCAGAAGTAGATCATGCAATCATTATTCCTAACATAACAATTGATGTTCTTGCCATTATAAATATCATTGCTCAAATTACAGGAGCATTTAATAAATAAATAGTATCTCCAGTCTCTTTTGTGGGGTCAGTTGTAATATCTGGCATTCAACCCAATTGTTGAAACATAGCTATTGCTGCTTGCAATAAACTTAATCCAACCAAAAATGGCAATATTCTAAGTATAATTGCCATTATTGTTCCAAAGAATAATGAAACTTTTGGTTTATTTGATTTTACTTTTTCTTTTAAAGCAAAACTAACATCACCTGAATCATTTATTTCTCCTATTGCATTTTTTAACTTATATACATCTGGACCAATAATTATTTGTAACTCGTCACTGCTTCATATAACACTTTTAACAATTTCTTGCTCTTTTATTTTTTTTAGATCAACTTTATCTTTATTTTTTATTTTGAATCGTAATCTTGTAGCACAATTATAAAAGTTTGTATAATTTTCTTTTCCTCCTATAAATTCATTAATTTTACGACCTACTGCTATATATTTACTATCTGTTTCAAAAAAAGTATAAGGATCTATACTTTCATTATCTAATTTTTTTTCATCCTCTAAATTAATTTCACAAATTAATTCTCCCTTTTTATAAATTCTTTCTTCAAAATATGGTATTTTTATTTTTGGATCTTCAAACACTATTGGTGTTTCTGTTAAAATATTTAACTTTTCTAATTCAATTATTTCAACAGAAAATAACTTTGTTTTTAAATCAACCTCCTGATTTATTTTTAAATCAGTTTCAAAATATTTACCATTTAAATTCACACTTTCCAGTCCACAATGAAGTAATACATTAAAGCCTTCAACTTCAAATTTATATGCATGCTTTGTATTAAATATCATTTTCACTTTTGCATTAAAAAAAGGTGAAAAAAATATGTTATTTTTAGGAATTATTAAAATTCCATCTCCTAACATTTTATTAGCAAAGGCTTCATCAGAACATTTTTCAACACGTTTAACTTCACAATCAACTGGAGCATAAAGTTTTATACTCATTTATTTACTTCCTCCTCAAATAGATAATAGTCCATTAATAAAAGTAAATAAAAAACTTTCCCTTTCGGAAAGTTTTACTTTGATTCAATCTCTTTTGCAAGTTCGGATATCAAAATATATAAAGCTAAATTTCTATAAATATTTGATTTATTATTACTAAAATAATCCAACTTTAAAGAATTATTGCAATTCAATATTTTTGTATCATAGTTTGTTTCTGAAGCAATTAAAAAATTTTTTGATGGATTTGTTTTATTATTAATTAATTTTAAATATGAATTAAGTGTAAAAATATCTCTACCGTATAAAAAAACAATATTTAAGTCCTCACTATCAATTTCTGGTTCATTAAAAATATTAAAATTTTTATAAATTACTAAGGGGCGCTTATTATAATTTACTAATATGTCTTTTAAGCCCTCTGCAATTCAAACTGTTTGTGCAGAAGCAAAAATATTAATATTTTTAGTTACTTTTATTTCCTCTGCTAAATTTTTAATAAACTCATAATTCACTCTACATCACATTTCAATTAAATGAATAATATTCATTTTTAAATTAGCTTTATTAATTGAATCATATAAAAAATGTTCACTTTTTAGTTTAGAAATAAAGAGCTTATAATTTGGTTCTCCAATATTTTGAATAAATTTTGTGATTTTTGATTCTGAAACAAAACAAATTTTAGCAAGTTGTTTTTGAGTCAATATTTGTTTTTTTCTCATTGCATTTATAACATTAATTGCAATTATTTTATCGCTTGTGTTTTTATATTCTCTTGTTAAATTTTCCAATTTTGAAAAAATTGATTTCATACATAATTGCTCCTTGTATTTTCTCTATAATTTTAAATTAAAAAAATAAAGTTTAACAAAATAACAAATTTATAATATTTCTTTAGTAATATTTAAAAAATAAAAACATAATCTTTAGATTATGTTTTTATTTTTGAAGATTTACTTTTATTTCTTTTCTTAATATGATTTAAATAGCTTCTACCATCTTCAGAAAGAATTCTTGAAGTTCAAGCTCCCTCTTCTACTTTGGATAGTTCATCATTAATTTTATAAATTCTTGCATCTAATGAATCTAAAGAAGAAATAATAACTGCTTCAATTAATAAAGGTTCTACAGGTGAACCATACTCATTTTTACCATGACTTGCTAATATTGCATGTTGTAGCTTTAATACATCTTCATTGTCTTGTAAACCCAGTTGTATTGCCTTGTTTGAGACAAATGTATTACCTATCGAGATATGACCTAATAGTTTACCTTGATCAGTATATTCTGAAGCATTCTTACCTGCCATTTCAAGTACTTTTCCTATATCATGAAGAATTGTGCCACAATATACTAATTCTCAGTCAATATCTGCATATTTATAAACCTCTCTTAGTGCTTTTGCACCCATTAATAAAGAAAAACTATGTCAGAATAAACCACCAACTACATTATGATGAATACTTACAGCAGCTGGAAATGTTTTAAATTCAACTTCGTATTGTTTTAAAATTTCCAAAGTTATTGTTTTATAAGTTTTATTTTCAAGACTGTTTATAAAGTCAACTAATTTAACATAATTAGTCTTAACATTAATTGGAGCACTAATACTAAACATTTCTTCATTTATACTATGCTTTTGATAATCACCTTCATTAATAATTTCATATGAATTAACTTTTAATTGTAATTGTTGTCTATAAACATTTGTAACAGCCTCTATTTTTACAATTAAGCCTGTTTTTAATTCATCTAGATCTTTTTCAGTAGAATTTCAAAGTCTTGCTTCGATTCTTCCAGTCATATCAACTAAATTTAAAATTAAGTAATTAGCTCCATTATTCCCTGTTGATAAAATTGCTTTTTCTATTCTAGCTATTAAAGTAACTATTTTACTATCTGCATTAATTTCATTAATCATTTTTATACTCCTCAAAGATATTCTAATTTTAACAAAAAAACACTATTGTTTAGTGCTTATTTTATTATTAAATTAAGAAACCCGGATTTTTTAAAATACTTATAAATTCTTTTCCAAACATTATTGCATCTTCAGGTTCCAAACTATTTTGATTAAATGCAAAATTTATTTTTACATAATTTGTTAAACTACCATCATCTTTAAACGAACTTGAGATTGATGAGATATAAATTGACAAGATTGAATTTTTATTTAGGCCAAAATTAGCATTATCCAATCCAAAGTTTGAAATATCATATATTGCAACTTTAACTTCTTTATCTTTAACTAGATTATTTTTATGTATTTCTTTTGAAATATCTAAAATGCTTAAATCATCGCTAACTTTAACAACAGTATCTTTTACTGAATAACCATCAGTTTTTACTAATCTTACAAGTGAGTGATTTGAATCTAATTCTTCAAATTTAGTTAAAGCTCTTTTTAATGCTTTAACATAAAAGGCATTAAGTTCTAAATCAATATTTTCTTCTTTTGAAGGTTCAATCATTAATGTTTGTAAACTTATTAAAGCAGTTATATCCAATTTAAATGAAAAGCTACCAATATCTGTTTTATCTACAATAACTTTTTTTTCTATTGTTTTTGATACAAGTTTACTATTTTCTGAAGACATTAATTCAACTTCTTTTAATTTAGATTCAATAGTTTTTGACTTTTCCTCTATTTTTTTTGTTAATGAATTAATTTTTTTATCATTGTTTTCTTTACTTTCTTCTATAAATGATGAAACTGTTTTTTCTAATTCTTTAACTTTATTAGATAATTTTTCATTATTTTTTAGAACCTTTTGGAATCTTTCGTAGTCTAATTCTTTTAATAAAACAGAGTTAGACTCTTCAACTTTATTTTCTTCTTTTATAATATTTTGTTTTTTTTCTTTTACTTCTTTCTCAACTTTAATAACATTTTTTTGTGAATTACTTCTTGAAATTTCTTCTAAAATTTCAGATTGAGAAACTGTTGAAATGTCATCTGAAAACATATCATCATCTTTAAAATTATCAGAATTTTCATAGATAACTTTTTTTGTTATTGTTTCAGAAACAATAACTGGACTTTCTCTTAAATCAAAAGTAGAAGTTTCTCTTGTTATTGTTTTAACAGGAGCAATATCTATTTTTGCATCTGCGATAGGATCTTCTGTAAATTCTTCTTCAATTTGATAGTCAGTATCTATAACTTCATCAATTAAGTACTTTTTATTTTCAAAATCATTAAGAATTTCTAATTCTTCTTCAGTTGCAGTTTTTGTCTTTTTGTCTTTTTTTGATTTTACTTCTTTAATTTCTTCTTCTGGTTCATCTGGCTCACTTATTAACTTTTCTAAGTACCCAAATTCGCTTAATCCATCTTTTAATGTTTCATTCATATTTGATGGTTTTTTCAATAAATTTTTCATTTCTTTATAAGAGAATATATCAAATAAAGTATCTCCATGCGAAACAATTAATGATTCAATTACATAAATGTTTCTAATTACTCCATCTGTTGTAGAACGTATATCAAATTTTTCAAGTTGTGTTGAAATTGTTGCTAATATTTCATTTTTTTTGACTGGTTGGCCTTCTTTAACTAATACTTGTTCTACAATACCCTTATATTTCTTGACATTCTTAAATTTTATTTTTTCCATAAAGAACCCCTTTAGTTAAAGTGCTAATAAAACACTATATTAATATTTTACACTACTTTAATCAACTATTGAAGTTTTTTATATTGACTCAAAGAATAACTTATTATTCTCAGATAAATCGATAATTCTTCTAAGACATACACTAAATAATGGGGTTGTAATATAACTTTTAATTGGTAAATTGCGACATTGAATTGTTAATCTTTTTACTAAATCTCAAATATTAGTTACTTCACCTCTATATGTTGCTAAAATTGGACCAAATTCCTTGTATAAAAGCATTGCATTTATTATTAGATACATAAAAATTGAAGTTATTATACCTAGTGAATTATGAATTGCTAAATAAATATATGAAATTAAAATATCTTCTAAAATTGACTCTAAACTAGATTCTTCAATTAAACAGTTTTCAAAAAATTTAGTCATTTCTTCACTTTTCTCATTGATAAATTTTTCATTTTCAAAAATATTGCCGTTTTCATTCTTTTCATCTAAAAGTAAGTAAATTTCTCTATAATCAGATCAATTAAATGCTCATTTATGATGTGCAGTTTTTATAAAATTATCCTTAGTTTCAATTATTTTAGTTCTAATAATTTCTCAAATTTTTAATAAATTGATTAGATTTTTTCCATAGATTTCTTCTGAATCATCTAAAAGATACTCACCATTTGCAATTAGTTCAAAAATTTCTTCTTCTGATATTTTAAAATCATTATAATACGAAAGACTCGATACTAATCTTGAACCAATTTCAGCTCATACTCGCTTATCTCTATACAAATAAAAAACCTCCATTTACATCATTTTATAATTTAAACTAAATAAAGTCTTTTATTTTATCTAAAGAATTTTTATATATATAAAAATATTTTTCTTCTTTTGAAGAAAAACTTAGAGTTGGGTCAACCTTAATTAAACCCATATTCGATTTCATTGGTTTTAATTTTTTGTGATTGGAATTTGTAATATAGTTTATTAAACTTCCCAAAACAGTATCTTCTGGAAAGGGTATAAATTTACTTTCATTAATAAAACTAATAATTCCTCTGCTTGCAACTAAACCCGAAGCAAAAGACTCAATATAACCTTCTACTCCTGTAATTTGGCCTGCAAAAAAAATATTCTTTTTTCTCATCATTTGTAATTTATTATTAAGTATTTTAGGTGAATTTATAAAGCTATTTTTATGCATAACTCCAAATCTTCTAAAAACAGCTTTTTCAAGTCCTGGAAGTGTTGAAAAAATCTCTTTTTGTTCCTTTCAAGCAATATTTGTTTGAAAACCTACCATATTATACAAATTATCCATTGCATCATCTCTTCTTAATTGAACAGCTGAATAAGGCTTAAAACCATGAATATCTTCCAATCCATTTGGTGACATTGCTGATTTTAATAATATTTTTTTTGAAGTTTTTGCCAATTGTTCTATTGGTTGGCAGCCCCTAAAGAAAATTTCTTGTTCAAAATCTTTAAGTTCCACTGTTTTTGCATTTATTAATTTATTATGAAAAATATCAAATTGTTGCTCATTTAGCGGAATGCAAATATAACTATTATCATTCTTATATCTTGACTTATAATAAACTTTTGAAAAGTCTATTGATTCTTTTTCAATTATAGGAGCAGATGCATCTAAATAAAATAATTTTTGTTTACCAAGTAATTTTTCCAACTCAATTTTAAATTCCTTTGAACATAAAGGACCACTGGCTATTAAAATTATTTCTTGTGTATTTAAGTTCAAAAACTCTTCTTCAAATACTTTGATATTTTTATGATTTCTAATTCTTTCATCAACTAAATTTGAAAAAGCAGTTCTATCAACTGCAAGTGCATCATCAGAAGGAATTTGAGTTTTAAAAGCACAATCTAAAATAAAAGAATTCAAAAGCTCTAATTCCTTTTTTAAAATTCCAACAGCATTTTGAGTTGAAAGACTTCTGAAAGTATTTGAACAAACTAACTCAGCAAAAGTTTCTAAAGTTTGAATTTCATTTTTTTGAATTTTTTTCTTTTCATATAAGTGAACATTAATTCCATTTTCTGCTAGTTGTCAAGCAGCTTCACAACCAGCTAAACCAGCTCCAATTATATTAACTTTCATTAATTTGTCTCCAATAACTCATTTATTCTTTTATCATTAACACTTTCATCTCAACTTTGATTATTTCTTACACATGATCCCACATGAATATTTTTTGATATTTTTTTTAGACTAGAAAAATTTTTTTGATTAACTCCTCCACCAATTAATATTTTAGTATTTAAGTTAAGAGTAGCAAGTTTTTTTATAACTTTTTTACCCTTTTTAATATCTTTTCCACCACTTGTTAAAACATTTGTTATACCTAATTTATCTAAAATTTTAAATGCTTCTATAAAGTCTTTTACTTCATCAAAAGCTTTATGAAAAGTTATTTCTAAGTTTCCTTTATGTTTAATAACTTCGTTTAAAAAATCAACATCAATTGTAAGGTCTTTATTTAAAGCACCTATAACTATTCCATTTGCTTTAGTTGTTTTAATAAATTTAATTTGTTCTATCATATCTTTTTTTTCTTTATCAGTATAAAAAAAATCTCTTGATGTATTTCTAACAATAATATTTATTGGTAACTTTGATAAATCACAAGCATATTTAATATCTTCTAAAGCTGGTGTTAATCCACCAACTTTTAGATCCTCACAAAATTCAATTCTATTAGCATTAGAATTGTTTATAATTCTTATATCTTTAAAATCCTTTGCAATTACTTCTAGTAACATCTTATAAATATTCCTCCAACACTCTTATTTTATCTAACTTTTCTCAACTAAATTCTTTTTTTCCAAAATGCCCATATTTACTTGTTCTGAAATATACTGGTGATTGTAAATTTAGGGTTTTTATAATTGAACTAACTTTAAAATCAAAATTTTCATTTAGAGCCTTATAAAGAATATCCATAGATACTTTATTTGTTCCAAAAGTTTCAATCAATATAGAAATTGGGTCAGGTTTTCCAATCGCATAACTTACTTGAATTTCAACTTTATCTGCCAATTTTGCAGCGACAATATTTTTAGCTGCATATCGGCACATATAAGCTGCACTTCTATCTACTTTACTTGGATCTTTTCCAGAAAAAGCTCCTCCACCATGGCGAGAATATCCTCCATAAGTATCAACAATTATCTTTCTTCCAGTAAGACCAGTATCACCTTTTGGTCCTCCAATAACAAATCTTCCTGTTGGATTAATTAAAACTTTAAAGTCTGTATTTAATCCATATCTTTTTGCAATTACATCCATAATATTACTTTTTATAAATTTTTCAAAAAGCTCTTGATTATAATTTTCATCATGCTGAATTGACATTAAAATTGTATCAATTCTTGGATTTTTTTCATTTGTATAATCTATAGTTACTTGTGATTTCATATCAGGTTGAGCTCATTTAAAAGCACCATTTTTACGCAATTTTGAAGCGATGTGAACTAAATCATGAGCTATTTGAATTGAATAAGGCATATATGTTTGAGTCTCACTATTTGCATAACCAAACATTATTCCTTGGTCTCCTGCACCCATTTCTTTTTTTTCAACACCCATTGCAATATCTGGAGATTGTGTGTTAATTTTAATTACAATCTCACATTTTTCTGGATCAATACCTGTTGCAGCATCTTTATAACCTACTCTTTTTAAAACTCATTTTGCAATGCCAGCATAATCAACAACTGCTTTTGTGGTTATTTCCCCACCTATTAATAAATAATTTTCTGTTACAAAAGTTTCACAAGCAACTTTTGAATTTGAATCTTGTTTTAAACATTCATCAAGTATTGCGTCACTTATTTGATCACAAATTTTATCTGGATGTCCCTCTGAAACAGATTCACTAGTAAATAATTTTTTCATATTTTATTTTCTCCTTTTAAAAAATGAAAACTTCTCCAACAAAAGAGAAGTCTAATAAATCTCATCGTTGGTTTCCCCTTAATTTCAGCACCTAATTTAATAGGTTGCTACTACCTCATTGAGTTGTTTTCTCTCAGTAGTTCTAAATAAGAATAATTTTAAGTTTTACAAAGTAATAATAACAAATTTTTATATATTTTTTACAATTAATTCAAATACTTCTTCTGATTTTTTAGTATTTAATAAGTAATGTTTTTTTTCTTTTATTTTCTCTAAAATATATTTATTTTTATCTAATCTTGATAAATATTTAGCAATTTTTTTTGGGTCACAATAAAAATCGTTGTTTGAAAGAAATAATACAATTTCTATTTCACTGTCATTAATATTTTTAATGGCTTTTCTATTAATTCTTTTTCATAAATAATACTCTCTAACACTCCATAAGTTTTTGGTTATATTTTCATCTTCTAATTTTTTGGCATACTCCTTTTCATCAGTAAAGTCTAACCCATTTATTGGAACAATCAATTTACTTTCTGCTTTAAAAAGTGTCCCCCATCAAAGTTTTATATAAAAACCAAAACTTTTTTTATAAGGATTATTTAATCTTAATGATGAAGAAATTATTTTATATACCTTTTTGTTTTTTGAAAAAAATGAACAAATAGTACCTCCAAAACCTTCTCCTAAAAGAACTATTTTAGAACTTGGATTTGCTTCACTAATGACATCGATAATTTCATTTAGATCAGCAATTGTTGCACCAAAACTAAAATGGCTATTTATTTCATTTTCTCCACAATTTCTTTGGTCAAAAGAAACCAGAGAATACTTATTTTTTTGGTTTTTTCTTAATCAATTCTCTAACTTATCAAAATCTTTTCTATTTCTATAGATATCATGAACTCCAATAATAATATACTCACTTTTAGGATCTATTTCTCCAAATCATCTTAGCTCATAGCCTGAACTAGTTTTAAACATTTTTTTCTTTATAAGTTCACTTTTAACAATTGGAGTAGATTTAAATTTAATTTTATTAAATTTAATTATTCTTGCGCTTAAAGCTAAAAGAAAAATAAAGAGAAAGGTTCCTAACATAATATAAATAATTATGCTAAGTAAGTTTCAAACTGCCACTCAAATTTCCATAAAATCACCTTTTTTAATTATAAATAAAAAGCACTTAAAATAAGTACTTTTTATAAATTCCTTTTTATAAATTTTTTAGTCTTGATGTGATAATTCTAGTGCATAAACATCAAATTGACCCATAAATCAAAAAGCATAAATAACATTTTGTTTTTTAATTAAAAAATCACTATTATCCATAATATTAATTGCTTCATATACGACATTACCTGCATCTTGCTCTAAATTAATTCTCATTGTTTCAAAATTATAAACTGTTGAACGACCATACATTTCATTTTTAAGTTCTACTTCAACTTCACTTAAAACTCTCTTATAAGTTTCATTATATTTTTGAAATGATTTTAGTCTAAATTGAATACTATCACAAACACTTTTTACTTCGTTATCTAAAGCAAATAGGCATTCACGTAAATTTCTAAGTCTGTCCTGTCTTTTCATAATTTTCTCCCTTAAGAATAAATATTTTATATTTTTATTATACACAATTTAAAATACAAAATATTTTCAAGCTCAATACCTTTCTTAAAAAAGAAAAAATTATTTCAATTGTATTCTTTTAATTGATTTTGCTTTATTTTTAGAGTTTAATTTTATTATTACTCCACAAAGAAGTCCAGGGTTTTCTGAGGGAGAAAACTTTGTTGGCAAACCTGTTTTTTCTTTAAAAATAACTTCTTCTGGATTTGCTCCAATTATAGAATCAATGGGCCCTGTCATTCCAACATCAGTTATAAACGCAGTTCCCTTAGGTAAAATCCTTTCATCTGCTGTTTGAACATGTGTGTGTGTGCCAAGTACTGCTGTTAAAATTCCATCATAATTTCAAGCAAATGCTAATTTTTCAGCACTTGCTTCAGCATGAAAATCTACAATATGTACATCAGCTGTATTTTCTTTAATTATTTTATCCATAACTTCATATGGATTATTTACATGTTCCATAAAACTTTTACCCATCATATTAGTGACTCTAATTTTAATTTTTCCAAAATTATATTGATTTGTTCCAATACCAAGATTAAAAGAATTCATATTTGCTGGTCTTAAAAGATCATCTACACTATCAATAAATTCAAAAGTCTCTTTTACTTTAAAAATGTGATTTCCACTAGTTATTACATTTACTCCTAATTTTTTAAGAAAATCATAATGATTTTTATTTATGCCTTTACCATGACTAATATTTTCACCATTAACAATAATAAAGTCAATTTGATTTTTTTCAACAATTGAACTAAGTTGTTTTTCTAAAACATCTCTTCCAGATTTTGAATATACATCTCCTATCATTAAAAAATTCATTATAAAGTTTTCTCCAATTCTATAATTAAATCTGCTTTTGAAATTTTATCAATTTTTGCTTTATCCAAAATTTCTTTAAGCTTATTATTTTTAGATTTTAAATTTAACTTTTTTTCTAAATCATTTAGTAGTAAAGAAGTTTTGTTAATACTATCATAAATTGCATTTCTTGAAACTCCAAATTCTTCAGCAATTTCTTGCAACGTTAAGTCTTCAAAAAAATATAGTTCAAAATAGTGTCCTTGCTTTTCAGTTAATAAATTTTTATAGTAATCATAAAGTTCAGCTAAATTAGCAGTTTTTTGTATATCTTGATTAATCATTTATATTTTCTTCCATAAAATCAGATGTCAACTCTCAAATATAATTATCTACATCAAATTCTTCTATATCATTGACAGTTTCACCTGTTCCAATTAATTTAACAGGAATATTTAAAATATCTTTGATAGCTAAAGCAATTCCACCCTTACTTGTTCCATCCATTTTTGTAAGAACTATCCCAGAAACATTTGTTGTTTCTGAGAATGCTTTTGCTTGACTAATACCATTTTGACCAGTTTGTGCATCAATAACTAATAATCTTTCATGTGGACCATCTGAAACACTTTTCTGAATAATTTTTGTCATTTTTTCTAACTCTTTCATTAAGTGTTCTTTATTTTGAAGTCTTCCAGCTGTATCAATTAATAATAAATCATATTTATCTTCCATTGCTTTTTTAATACCATCAAAAACAACACTTGCAGGGTCTTTAGAATTATTTACAGATTTTATTAAATCAACATTTTTAAGTCTTTTATCACATCACTCTTGAAGTTGTTCAACTGCTCCTGCTCTAAATGTATCTGCTGCTGCAATTAGAACTTTTTTATCCATGTTAGAATAATAGTTTGCAATTTTAGCAATACTTGTTGTTTTTCCAACACCATTAACCCCAACCATTATAAAGATATTTAATCTACCATCTTTATAGTTTAATTTATCATTATATTTACGACCACTATTATATGTTTCATAGATTTCTTCAACAAGGATTTCTTTTATTTGATCAAAAGAATGTTTTGCTTTTGCTTTTTTTCTAACTCTATTTGATATTTCTAAAACCATTTTCATTCCCATATCAGTTCTAATTAAAATATTTTCTAAGTCTTCAAAAAATTCGTTATTTGGTTCTTTATAACGTTTACTTAATTTTTTAATATCAGTTGAAAATGTTAAAGTCTTTTTGTGCTCTTTTTTATGTTTTTTTTGTTCTTTTTTGATTTCCTTTTGCTGTTTTTTAATTTCCCTACGCTCTTTTAAATTGCTCCAAAATCCCATAAAAATTCCTCATTTCTCAATATTAATTGTATAATAAATTTAATATATTATACATATATTAATGTGTGAGGGGATATTATGAAAAAGATGTTATCAGTTTGACTTTCATTAGGTTTGACTGTTTCTACTGGTGTTAGTGTTGTATTGAAAGATGAAAATAAGAATATTAATAAATATTCAAAGTTTTTAACTAGTTTAGATGATTTTCTTTATTTAAAAGTAGAAAAAGAAAAGAGCGTAGACAAATTATCAAATAAACAAATTGAAAAAATATTAAAGGAAGCATTTTCTATCAATGAATTTGGAATTAATTTATATAAAAAAATTGATTATGAAATTTTAAATCAAGAAGATGGAGAATTAAATATATTATTTAAAGATAAGCAAAATTCTAATATTTTAAATGAAAAGATTATTATAAAATTCAATCTTGTTTTGTTTAATTATGACAAAATTAATGATGCAGTCTATATTTTGAATAATTATTTATTTGCTAATCCTTTGATTATAAATAAAAGTAAGTATATTCAAATTGAATTGGAAGATCTTTTGAAAAATAAATTTAAAAGATTATTTGATAGATATATTTCTTCTAATATATTCTTAAAAAGTGTAAATGAATTTTGAGAGTTTCTAGATTTTGAAGAAGTGAAGAACCAAAAAAATGACATTATAAAAGCTAATTTTTTGAATAATACAAATTTAGATTTTAGAATAATGAGAGATGCTTCAAATATAGGAGTTAAAAAAAGTGATAAATATATTACCTATTATTCAGATAAAAAATTAATGAATAAAGAGATATTTAATTGAATTAAAAAATATTCATTTTTTAATGAAGAAATAACAGATTATAATAACATATTTAAAATTGAGTCAAAAGATGAAAAACAAATAACTTTTTCACTTTCAAAAAAGTATTTTAACTATGGCAAATTAATAACATTAGAAATAATAAAAGGAACTTTTTAAAAGTTCCTTTTATTATTTCTTAGTAGTTAAATTATTAATCATTGATTCTTGAAGTTCTTCAAATTTACCAGTTCTAATAAATTGCAATGTCTCTTCAATATTAATTAAGCACTCTCCAGCTCTTTCTAAGTTTTTCAACTGTCTCACAATTGTTATTATTTTTCTAGATTCAGTTGCATTTTTAGAATCTGATATTCTAGTCGCTAGAATATTTGAAAGATTAGAAAATTCAATGCTCAATTGTTCTTCAGCTTTTAAAACTTTTTGATGTTGATCATTGTCATAATTGTCAATTAAAACAGATATTATATTTAGCATTTTATTAACTAAATCAAACATTTTTGAAATATATTCGATTTCAATTGGTTGGGGATTATATTTAATAGTAAAGGCACAAATATGTTTAGCAACGTCAGCAATTCTTTCAATTTCACGACTAATTAAAACTCCTCCAACTGCTAATCTTAAATCACCAGCTACCATTTGTTGTTTTGCAATTTTTCATAAAGCCATTTTTGTGAAACTATTTTGTAAATCATTTATTTTAATATCACCATTAACTACCTCTTGTGCTAATTCAAGATTTTGTGATTTTAAAGATTCAAAAGTATTTGCATACTGAGATTTTGTAGCCTCTACTAATCTTATTAATTCACGTTTAATAGTTTTGATATCACTATCAAGTATTTTGTTATATGACATTTAAATTTCCCTCCCTATCCAAATCTTCCTGAAATATAATCTTCTGTTTTTTGATCTTTTGGATTTGTAAATATTTTTTTTGTTCTATCATATTCAATTAATTCACCATGTAAGAAGAACGCTGTATAATCGCTCACCCTTGTGGCTTGTGCCATTGAATGTGTTACTATTACTATTGTATATTCATTTTTCAATTTTAGTATAAGTTCTTCAACTTTTAGCGTTGCAATCGGATCTAATGCACTTGTTGGTTCATCCATTAATAAAATTTTTGGTCTCATTGCTATCGCTCTTGCAATACATAATCTTTGCTGTTGACCACCACTTAATCCCAGTGCTGAATCTTTTAAATAATCCTTTACATCATCTCATAAAGCTGCTTTTTTCAATGAGTCTTCAACAATTTGATTTAAAATATTTTTATCTGAAATTCCTTGATTTCTAGGACCAAATGCGACATTGTCATAAATTGACATAGGGAATGGATTTGCTTTTTGAAATACCATACCAACTTCAGTTCTTAACTTAACAACATCCATCCCTTTTTCATATATATCTTTAGAGTGAACTACAATTTTTCCATCTACTGCAATATTATCTACAAGGTCATTCATTCGATTGATTGATCTCAATAATGTAGATTTTCCACATCCAGAAGGTCCAATAAATGCAGTAACTGTATTTTCTTTAATTGCCATATTTATATCAAATAAAGCTTGCTTTGAACCAGAATTGTAATAGAAATTAAATCCTTCAATTTCTATTACATTTTGTCTTTGCTTTATTGGAACTTTTTTAGGTTTTTGAAATATTTTTTCCTCTGATAAGATTTCTAAATCTTCTTTTTCCAAATTTTCATTTTCTATGATTTTATCTGAAGCCATCTTTTTAATTCTCACTCTCTTTTATTTCTGTCTTATTTTTACTTTTGGATTTTAATTTGGACTCACTCTTAATTGTTTTTATAACTTTATTTCGAGTTTTAGCATTTTTAATATATATTTTCATCCTTTTAAAATTAAAGAAATTTATTCATTTCTTATACAAGGATATTGTATCTTTTTTTGTTTTTAAAGAAACCTTTTTAATGCTTGTTCAAGTAAACATTCCAATAAATAATTTGAATCGCATTTTTATTGAAATTTTTTTATTAATTGGATTTAACTTAAATCCAATATATTTACTTAAAAAATTCAATCCTAAAACTAAGAATATTGTTACTAGAGCTATTTGATAAGCTACTCCCAAAGTATGAGGATCATTTCCTTCAGATGCCATCATGTAAATTTGAGTTGTTAATGTTGCTCCTGATGAGAAGAATCCCTCTGAAGGCATTCTTACAGCAGTTCCTAATGTTAAATAAACAGGCGCTGATTCTCCAATAATTCTTGCTACAGCTAAAATAGTTGCTGTAACAAGTCCCTTTGTTGAATTGGGTATAATTACTTTTAAAAGAACTCCTGTCTTTGTCATTCCCATACCATAAGCAGCCTCTTTATAAAGTAATGGCACACCAGTAATTGAATCTTCAAAGTTTGTTATCATTGATGGCAAAATAACAATTGTCATAGTTAAACTTGCTGCAAATATTGACATTGGTATTCCCATACCAACAACAAATAAACTTAATCCAAATACCCCAAAAACAATACTTGGTGTAGAGGCAAGAACGTTTATTGAAAACCTTATTACTTTTGCAAACTTGCTATCTTTATGAGCATACTCAGCTAAATATATTGCCACTATTAGAGCTAATGGTATTGCAAATATTATTGTTGCTAAAACTAATAGTATAGTTGTAAATAATAAAGCAAAGATTCCACTTCTTTGTCCTTCAATTTCAACAAAAGCTGCTGAATCAAAACCACCAATTCCCTTAATCATAACTGTCAATAAAATTCAGCTGGTAAATCCAACAATTATTGCAGTTGAAGATATCATAAAGAAATTTAGAATAAAACTATTTACTTTTTTTGCAAATCTTTTTTCAGTGTAAGTATGCACAAGAATATTTAAATTATGATTATCATAACGATAGTTATTTTTAATTGATTTTGTCTTTTTATGTTTTAAATTTTTAATTGATTTTGTCTTTTTATTATTAATATTTCCTACAGCAATTATTAATAAATTTATAAAGATAACTATTACAAATAAAACCATACCAATTGCATAAAGTGCTGACTCATGAGTTGTTCCATGATTTTCTAACATTTCTAAACCAATTGTTCCTGCTAATGTTCTAATTGAAGAAAAAATAAATCCAAAGAAACCATCACCAGTGTTTAATCCTTTTGTTGAATTCCCAGCTATTAAAATAACAGCCATCGTTTCACCAATTATTCTAGCAACACCTGTAATAATTGCTGTAATAATTTTAGGCATTGCTGCAACTAAAACTACACCAAAAGTAGTTTTTTCTTTTGTCATTCCTAAACCTAATGAAGCAAATCTATGTCCCTCAGGCACTGATTCAATTGCATTAACAGATAAACTTATCATTGTTGGCAAAGCCATAAATGCTAATGTAAAACTTGCTGTCATCATATTCCCACTTGTAGGTGCACCCATTGCAACAAAAATTGGTCCAATTTGATCTAAAGCAAATAGTCCAAAAACAACCGATGGTATTCCAGCTAATAGTTGAATCATAGTTATTACAAACTTTTTAGTTCTATTTTTTAAATACTCAGTAATAAAGAGTGAACTAAAAATTGTTAATGGTATTGCAAAAAGTAACGTTAAAAATAACATCATTAACGTTGATAATATTATTTTACCTAATCCATACGACCCATCTTCACCATCTCTTGCTGGTGCTCACATCCCAGAAAATAAGAATTTAAAAAATGAAAATTCTTTAAATACAGGAACAGATTTATATAATATATATCCAACCAAGACTGCTAGTATAACTAAAACAATTGTAGTTATAAAAAAAACTGATATTTTTGTTGATAAATCCATTTTAGAGGTTTTTGCTTTTGGCAAACTCTTTACATTATTCTTAATCATTAGAAGTACCTCCTAAAGACTTATATTTCATGTTTTTCACAAGTCCTTCACTTTTAAATACTTCATTTGAATCATTACTATTCACGAAATTGAAAAGTTCGATTAATTGGTCTAACTTTTTATTGTATGAGTTAAATATTGCAATAAATGGTCTTTTAAAATCATAGACAGTTTTAATAAATTCATCTGTAATTAATCCATTAATAACAGATTCAGAAGATGATGATTCTCAGCTCTTTCATTCTTTATCTTGATCTGACCATTCTAAAGGATTATCATTGTCTATTCCTATTGGTAATTTATAACCATTAAATCCCGCTAATTTTACAATACCACTTTGAGATAATTGACCCAAGAATCCATTTGAAACATAACCTAGACTTGGACTTTTACTCATATTTTCAATCATTGAACCATTTGAGTTAACAACATTTGAAGAAGACATATCTTTTATTTTAGTTAAATCAGAAAATGCTGATCTTGTTCCAGAACCATCTTCTCTTGTAAAAGTTATTAACTTAGTTTTTGATTGACCATTTATTAAATTTATAATTTCATTATAAGCATCTTTATTATTTTCTCACTGGTGTGAATTTACTAACTCAGTTGCTAATTCTTCTCAACTATAATTTCCACTATAAGCTTTTTTCAATAATTCTTTGTCTGCTTCATCTTCTTTTTTAAAATCAAAATTCATAAGATCGTTTAAAGTAATTTCTTTATTTTCCTTTAATTCAATTTTTTGATTTCAATAAGTTGGAGGATTATAGATTACTCCAATTGCATCAATTGCAAACTCTAATGCTATATAAGAGTTATCTTTTTCACCTTTTTCAATTTCTTTTATAACTTCTGGATTAAAGTCACATTCATTCGAATTTTCACATATCTGTAAAAAATTATTTCCTTTAGTTAAAGTTTTATCATTTATATCCTTAGATATGAAACCTGCTGTATACATATCTTTTTCAACACCACCAACTCCAGCTTGACTACCTGTTGAATTATAAACAAAGTCTACCTTTTCTGATTTATTATAATATTCTTTTGTAAGTTTTTGCATAAACGGGTTAACACTAGTGCTTCCACCTAAAATAATTGCCTTTTTAGGAGCAGCTGCACTTCATATTCATAGACATAATATTACTGATAAAAAAGTCAGTAATATTATGCTTATTTTTCTTGTCATATTTCGTCTCCTAGCATTTCTATGCTAATTTGTATTTGATAATTTTTTTGCTTCAATTAACTTAATTTGAACAAGTTTTGTAATACCCTTTTGTTCCATTGTTGCTCCAAATAAAGTGTCACAGTTTTCCATTGTACCCATCCTATGAGTAACAATCATAAATTGTGTACTCTTAGTAAATGTTTTAATGTATTTTGCAAAACGTTCAACGTTTGCAATATCTAGAGGAGCTTCTACCTCATCTAGAATAACTAATGGAATTGGTTTCACTTTTAAGATTGAGAATAAAACAGATAATGCTACCATTGATTTTTCTCCACCACTTAATAAATTTAGATTTGCAATTTTTTTACCTGGTGGAGCAATTTTTAAATCAATACCTGTGTTTAAAATATCATCTGGATTTGTATAAATGATAGACGCAGTTCCCCCCCCAAATAATGTTGCAAATGTATCTGGTAATACTCCATTAACATCTTTGATTATTTTTTTGAATTGGATTATCATTTGTTGATCCATATCACCAATTGCGTCTTTTAAATTTTTTATAGATTCAATAACATCTTGAGTTTGATCAACATATGTTTGATATCTGTCATTTTCTTCTTGATATTCATCAATTGAATCTAAATTAACATTTCCTAATAAATTAATTTCTTTTCTTAAATAGTTAATTCTATCTCTAACTTCACTTTCTGTTTCAACAAGATTAGTATTTAACTCCAAAGCAGCTTCAAAAGTTAAATTATAGTTTTGTGCTAATCTTGCTGTTGCATTTCCTTGTTTTTCTTGCATCAAAGTTGCGTCAGAATTTAAATTTGAGTATTTATCTTTTAATGAAGATAATAAACCTCTATCCTCATTTATTATTGAATTCAAGTTATTTTGTCTTTCATTTGATTTATCTTTTAGAGATCTAATAACATTAATTTGCTGTTGAATTTCATCTTTTAAAGTTTCTTGTGCAGATATTTGAGAAATAATTTTAATTATTTGTTCATCTATTGATTGAAATTCCTGCTGACCACCATCAAGTTCTTTACCAGTGATAATTCTAAATTCATCTTTAACTTCTGTTGCTTCTTTTTCAATTAGTTGAGAAGAGTTTCTTGAAGCTCCAATTGAAGTTTGAATTTCTGCAATTTCTTCTCTAAGAACTTCAATTGTAGAACTTAAGACTTCTACCTCTTTTGAAGTTGCTAGTTCTTTTTCATCAAGTTCTATTTTTCTATTTTCATATTCTTGAATTTGAACTGAATCATTTAAAACTACATTTTTACTTTTTCTACTTCCTCCAATTATTGCACCATGTGGTAAAATTCTTTGACCATCTAAAGTAACAATATTAAATTTTTGATTTGTAATTTTTGAAAGCTCAATTGCATTTTCATACTCATCAACAACTAAATAATTTGATAAAAGATAATCTAGAACTACTTGATATTTTTTATCAATTTTTACAAGTTCATTTCCAAAACCAATAAACCCTTTTGATTTTTGAATAATAAATCTTGTTTCATTATTAATGAAACTTGGTTTTAAATTATCAAGTGGTAAAAATGTTGCATAACCTGCTTTATTATTTTTCAAGAAATCAATTGATAATTTTACATCTGTTGTGGATTTAACAACAATATTTTGTAAACCATTTTGAATTGCAGTTAAAAGTGCAACTTCATAATTTTTATTTACAGTAATTAACTCTTGAACAGTTCCCATAATTCCTGATAGAGTTGATCTATTTTCAAGAATATTTTTAACTCCCTCAAATAAATTATCAAAAGAATTTTTTCTTGCTAATAAAGTTTCTAAACTAGATTCAGTTTTTGCAAGTTGTTTTCTAATTGAGTCTAAGTCTTGATTTAATTTAAAACGTTTTTCACTTGCTTCATCAAGTTTTTCTCTTTTTTCAACTTTGTCTTTTAATAATTTTGAAAGTTTTTGCTCTTCAGCTTCTAATCTAATTTCCAATTCCTTTGATTTATTTTTTAAATCAGAGATTTTAAATTCTTTATCATCAATATCAACTTTATTTTTTTTAGATTCCAAAGTAATTCTTGAAACTTTTAACTCACCGATTTTTTCAACAATTTTAGTAAATCCCTTATTAAGACTTGATAATTCCTTTTCCTTCTCATAATTTGAATTAGCAATAGTATTAAATTCTTCACTTCTTTTACTTATTTGCTTTTCTAAAGAACTAATTTGTAATTTTAATTCAGTTTTTTGTTCATTGATTTCAAGAATTTTTTGTTTGTAAAGTTTTATATCATTTACAAGAACAGAAACCTCAATGTTTTTAAGTTCATCAAAAAACTCTTTATAAGACTCTGCTTTTTTTGATTGTTTTTTTAAAGTTGGTAATTTTCTTTCAATTTCATTTATTATGTCATTTAATCTATCTAAGTTTTCTTGTGACCTTATTAGTTTTCTAATAGCCTCTTCTTTTCTTTTTTTATAACGAGCAACTCCTGCTGCTTCATCAAAAAGTCTTCTTCTATCTTCAGGTTTTGATTCAACAAAGTTACTAATTGAACCTTGAGAAATAATTGCCAAACTTGATTTAGTTAATCCAGTTTCTAAAGCAACATCTTGAATATCTTTCAATCTAACTCTGCTACCATTTATATAATATTCAGATTCTTTTGTTAATTTGAAAAATTTTCTTGTAATTGACACTTCATTATATTCTAATGAACTGAACGCTTTATTACTATTGTCGAATACAAGGGTAATTTCTGCCATGTTTAATGGTTTCTTTTCACTACTTCCTGAAAATACAATATCATCAATTGAATCTCCACGAAGTGATTTATATGACTGTTCTCCAAGAGCTCACATAATAGCATCATTTATATTAGACTTACCGCTACCATTAGGACCTACAATCCCTGTCATTGAAAAATCAAAATTTAAAGTAGTAGGCTCAGCAAAAGACTTGAACCCAAACGCTTCAATTTTTTTTAAGAATATCATTTTTTTTACCTCTTGTAATCGTATATAGCCGTCCTATATAACAAACTCATTATATATATTTTAATGCATTTGTACAATTTTTTTTAAAATTTAACAATTAAAAAAACCCTTTGTTTAAGGGCTTTTTCAGCCTTTATTTAGTTTTTTTAATTTTTGATAAAGCATTTTTTGCAGCTTCTTGTTCTGCTTGCTTTTTATTGCTTCCTTTTCCAGTTCCAAATACCATTCCCTCAAGAACAGCATTAACTATAAATAAAGTTGTATTATTTTCAAGTTTTTCTTGACTAACAACAACATATGATAATTCACTTCTTATCTCCAATTGAATAAGTTCTTGCAATTCAGATTTAAAATCATGAGATTTATCTAGAAATTGATTAATTACATAATCACTAAAAATAGTTTTTTTTAATCATTTATCAAGAATTTTTTCACCTTGATCCAAATATATGGCTGCTGTCATTGATTCATATACATCAGAAAGAATTGAATCTTTTTCATATCCTTTAGAATCTAATTCTCCAATTCCTAATCTAATTAATTTACCAAGATTTATTTTTCTTGATATTTCAGCTAGTGTATCTTTTTTAACAATTGAGCTTCGATATTTTGTTAATAAACCTTCGTTTGATTTTGGGAAAAGCTTATAAATATATTCACTTACCTTCATTTGCAAAATTGCATCTCCAAGAAATTCGAGTCTTTGATAGTTTTTAGCAAGTCTATTTTCATTTGAAAAAGAATTGTGAGTTAATGCTTCATTATAATAAGCTTCATCTTTAATTTCAATTCCAAATTCGCTTAAAAGAAATTTTCTAATTGTCATTATTTCTCTAAAGCCTTTTTAACTTTATTAACAACATCATTTTTGATTGCATTGTAAGTCATTTTTAAAGTAGCATAAAAAGCAATTTTATCACTTGATCCATGAGATTTAAATGCAATACTTTTTGCTCCTAAGATAATTGCTCCAGCATGATTTTTATAATCAAATTTTGCTGAAACTTCTTTAAATGCTTTACGTAATCTTAATGCTGCCAATTTTCTAAATAGATTTTTTGTAAGAGCAAATTTTATTTCTGTTAAAAGTGATTTACCCATTCCCTCTGCTGCTTTTAAAGCAATATTTCCTGTGTATCCATCAGTAACAATAATATCTACTTTACCATTTGCTAAATATCTTGACTCAATATTTCCAACAAAGTTTAATGATTTATTTTCTTCTAATAATTTATAAGCTTTTTGATGTAATTCCAATCCTTTTGATTTTTCTTCCCCAATATTTAATAAAGCAACTTCAGGATTTTCTATACCATTAACAGCTTTAGAATAAGCTGTTGCCATAATAGCAAAATTTACTAAATCCTCAGGATCACATTCTAAATTTGCTCCAACATCTAATAATAGAGTTATTTTTCCTTTAACCAAAGTTGGTATAACTGGCATAAAACCTGGTCTCTCAATACCATCAATTTTTTTTAAAATAAAATGACAACCAGCAACAAATGGAGCTGTTGCACCACCGGTTGTAATGGCATCTGCCTTTCCATCTTTTACTAATTCAAGTGCCTTTACCATACTTGAATCTTTTTTTCTTCTAATATCCATGATTCCATCTGTCATTTCAATTACTTCTGTAGTATTTAATATTTCAACTTGATTTTGGTTATATTTTCTTGATGATAGCTCTTTTTTTAAACTAACTTCATCACCTACAAAAATGATTTTTAAATCTTTTTGCTCACCTAAAAGTTTAATAGCAGCATCAACTGCTGGAATTAAACCATTATCCGAACCCATAACGTCAAAAGCTATTACTTTATAATCCATATTTTAACTCCTGTACAATAGTGATTATATATATAATTAGTATTTAAAGCAAAAAAAAATAAAACATTTTAATGTTTTATTTATTATATTTAACTTTATTTTCTTGTTGTTTTTTAGTACCTTGCAAACAACAAGGGCATTCTTTTGATAAACAAACTTGACAGCCTATACATTTTAAACAACTTTGGCAACCATGAAATGAACCACTACAAACTCTACAAGTATAACAATTGTGAGCTCCTCCAGGACAGCATACGTCACTTGATGATTCACTTTTTTGTCTTGGTAATGGCATTTGTTTGACCCCCTTATTGTTGATATTAAAATTATACCTAATTATTAGCTTACAAGCAATGTAAGCGGACGTTTTTTGATTTGTAGCATAGCTGCTGTTCAACCAATATATAGAATAGCTCCTAGAATAATTGCAGAAACAAATGGTATTCAAGGCAATGATGGTAAAGCAATTAATACTTTAAATTCTTGTCAAACAAAACCTTGAATTATACTTCATACAGCAAGTGAAGCTAAGAATGCAAATATATAACTGACTATTGAACCTGAAACATATTTACCCATAACCATTCAATTAATTTGAGCATTTTTATACCCAAGTGATCTCATTATTGTAATAACATTGATAGAATCTGTAATAATAATATTCATAATTACTATTAATAAAATAATTAATAAGACAACATCAATTAATATATACATTAACATTGCTTTTGTCATTTTACCTAGTACTTGATTTATTACTGATTTTAAAATTGGTAATGTAATAACAGATGAATCCATAAAGAAATTCACAGCTGTTGGTTTCTCTAATGAATTACCATTTATTGACGGTGCTAAAATACTTCCCAGTCAAGGTTTATTTTGTGAAGATGCAATTGTATAAGTATCACGTGAATATCTAAAACTCCTTTGAGATCCAGCAATATCTTTTAAATCAATTGTTCCCTCACTTGCTATTTTTGTACTAATTATTGAATTGAATAATAATTGATCTTTATCAATTGATTGTACTTGATTAATATTTTTAATAAATGTTGAGTAGTCAACATAGATATCTTGAAGTAAAGTATCATTTCCATTTATAGCAGCAATTCTTATATCTACTTTCTTATCTTTGCCTAAAGTAATTTGAAAAATATCACCAACATTTTTATTTAAAATTTTTGATAATCTAAATGATACTACAGCATTAATATAGTTTCCGTTATTTTCTTGTAATTCTTTCATAGCTTTTTCACTTACTGATTCAAGATTAACAACAGCTCTGGTATTTCCCCCAATTATATTTGTTGTATCAATTAATCTTAAAATTGATTTTTCAATATCAACTTCAGTATTATTTTTAATATGGTATGGCAAAATTGTTTGAAGAGCTTCACTATCACCATTAAAAATTACATTGTTAACACTTAATAAAGAATTAACTCCTTCTCGCATTTTTGAAAAGGTTGTTAACAAATTAACTAAAATATTACTCAATTTTATATCAGTTTTTGTTTGACTTCTTGGGATGATGTTATTCATATTATCTATAAAATATTTTTTAACTGATTCAACATCATCGCAACTTCCCTTGTAATTCATCCCTAAAGGAGAAAGACAAGCAAGCTTTCCAATATCATCTAAAAAGATACCCCCCATTTGTTCAGGAGTGACTTTCAATATTGAATACTCTGGAATTTCTTTGGGAATGCTAATTCTATTTGAAAGACCTTGATTTTTAGGAATGTTGATATTTAGTGGTGTTACAAGAGCAGTTATTGTAGCAGCACTAGAAATAATTTCTTTATTTTCTTCTCAATAAGGTGTATTTATAATTTGATCTCTTGCTTTTGAAAGACCAGATATTAATAATGAAAAATTATTAGTAGTTCTATATTTGTCTTCTGCTGAATTTCTAATATAATTTTCAACAGTTTCTTTTTCTATATTTTTATATTTAATACCAAAGTTTTCTTTTGTAACATCTTGAGATATTCCATTTGATTTTACTTTAATAGGAACAACATTTTTGAATGAATAATAATGGTTAACATCTTTAGTATAGATATTGTATGCCCCTTCAATCATATTTTTAATTACAGGCATAGCTCTTAACTGTAATGTAAATAGAAATGAGCTAAATAAGAATAATCCCATAATAAGTGCAAACTTACCTTTTCCTGCAGATACAAAGGCATGCTGCATTCTAAATGTAAATCCTCTATTAGTTTTTCTCAATATTTTTAAAGTAATTCAATTAAATAGAGAATAAATTAGTGCTGGAAAGAATATAATTTTTAATACTAAAACAATTATATCTGCTTTGCTTTTTTTAGGTCCACTAGTCAATAAAGCTAACGCACCTTCATTTAAAAATTTAAATATAATTAAATAACTTAATCCAGCAAATAAGATTGGAACTATTAACATTAAGAAAATTAAAAATATTGGTGAAGCATATATTGTTTGATAGTCAAAAATAACAAACGTGCTAAATTGTTTTGTTGCACTATCTATTTGAAATGGAAATGATAGTAAATATCCTATTCCTATTCCTATAATCATAGTTATAAATGTTTTTAATGAAAATACTCATGTAAGCTCACTTGTTTTATAACCAAGAGATTTAAATACTCCAAGTTGTTTTCTAGTATTGTTAATTTCTTTTTTAAGAACAAAAACTATAAACATAAATCCTAATAAGAATAAAATTGCACCAATCATTACATAAATTCAAGTAATAATATATAAATTAGTTAAAGTTGCAATAACACTATGCTCACTTGGTACTTTAAATATTGTAGTACCAGGAGCTAAAATAGATATATTACTTTCTCTTTTATTACTACTTAATATGTTGCTAGTAAAAATTTCATTCAAATTAAAACTTTTACTATTTTTAGTTACAAAAGTTTCTTCACGATAAGAAAATTGAAATCCAAGATCTGCATTTGCTGTCATATTGTCTGTTGTAAATAACTGGCTAAATGTATAACCTTCTGCATTTTCAATTTCTGTAAAAAAACTATTTTTTAAAAAAACTTGTCCATAATTTTTAATTGAATCTGAAAATGATGAAAAATTAATTGGTGTCAGTGCACTATATTTTAAACCAATTCCTACAATTTTGAATGGTAAAGGTTTTGGAGTAGGAGCTGGATTTTGAAAAGGTATATCAACACCTAATATTATTTCATCCCCGATTTTTTTGTTTTGATTTTTGGCATAGGCATCACTAATAATAATTTCATTATTTTTTTCTGGTAATCTTCCACTTTGTAAAACTACATTATTTACATTGTATTGATCATTGCCACTTAGTGCTTCAACATTTGACATGTTATATATAAAATGTTCTTCAGTTCCCTTTTCCATTCTGATACTTGAATTAATAAAATTCTCATATAAAAATGAATCATTCGATTGATTTTTTAATTGCTCTAAAACAGAGAGAATAACATAATTATTAAAATTTCTATTTTGAAAATCACCATAATTGGCAATTTCTTTTTGACCATCTTCAGTAAAAATCTTACCTACTTCTAATGGTCTTGGACTTTGTTTTGTATTAAATATGTTAATTACATTTTTATTTCCATAGTATGTATAATATCAAATAATTGATTTTAAAGCTGATATTGTTTCTTGTTTTTTTAACTCTTCTTTTTCTTCTTCTAGTGTATATTTAGAACCACTAACTTCATTTACAACATCTTCTACATACTCAACTATTAAATCATAAGTTTCTTTTTGTAATCAACCTTGTTCTGTAGGTTGATTTAATTCAAAATTCATATCATTATACTCAAATATTAAAGTTTCCTCTTCTCAAATATATGAGTAAATAAAATCATCATCTAGTTTTGTGATACCTTGAAATTGTTCTTGTCAAAGATTAGTATTTTTTTTAACAGATGATGCTTTTAATGATAACTGTAAGGGTGTTGCAAGCATCCCGAAGATAAGCATTGTAAAAATCATTAGAAACATAATTGTTCCTAGTGTTTCAACTCAAGCCTTTAAAAAGGCTTTCATATAAGATTTAAATATATTTTTCATTTTTTTCTCCTAACTAATTAAAATAATTTAAATTATAAAATTAGGTGGGCAATCTCCTTTTAACTTTTCTGTTAAAAAACTTCTTTTTTTTACAGAAATTATATTCTTTTGATCAGTATCATAAATATTTAATTTTTTTGTTATATTGACATAAAAAATTAATAAGCCATTTTTTAATTGATGGAATTTAATTGAAATAAAGCTTATTAAGTTTAAAAATGTTAAATATAAATTATGACTAATTTTTTTTATATATGACCATTTAAACTTTGTACATCTAATATATTTTAATATAATAAATATAAATATAACACTTATAAATTCAAAAGTTGAAAAACTTATTATTAATAAAACCATTCTATTTATATAAATAAATTTACTAATTTCTAAATTTCTTGTTATATTATCTTGTGAAAAAATATAAACAAATATCATTGATATTGAAATTGCAATTACTAAATAAGTTTTTGGATTTAATTCTAATTTCATTTTCTTAATTAAATTATTAAAAAGTTCTTTATTTATTTGATCTAATTTAATTTTTTTTAAGTAATTAATCGTATCAATATAATTAACTAATTTTCAAAGATATATAATTGATAAAAGAAAACCAATTATAAAAAGTCCAAATTGTAAAAGTAAATTTGAAATATTTAAATTATTTGTTACAAGGAATTTTACTGAAATTATTAAACAAAATAAAGAAAGTAAAGTAATTATTAAACTAATTATTAAATAAAAAATACTTTTTTTCGGTTTCTGTTTAATACAAAGCATAATAATTTCTCCTTTTATAAAGCATACTTATTATATCTTATTAAATAAAAAAAATGATTCATAAGAACCACTTTTATTCTATACCAATAATAAATGAATAAACTTCTTGTTTACCATCAACAACTTCATATTCAACATCATAATTTTCATCAAGATATTTACGTAAGTCATTAATATCTTTAAAGGAAGCATCTTGACCTGTAAATATTGTTAAAATTTCAGTTTTTGCTGTGATAAATTTTGACAATGATTTATGGAAAACATCCTTCAAAGTTTTTGCAGATATTGTAATTTTTTTATCTGCAATCATCATATATTCTCCTGCTTTGATATTAACACCATCAATCTCCGCATCTCTTGCTGCTTTATTGATTGAAACTGAAACAATATTTTTAAGTGCTTTATTAATATTTGATTCATTTTTTTTAGCAGTGTCTTCGATATCAAGATTTAGATAAGCAGTAATACCTTGTGGAATTGTTTTAGTTTCAATTACTACTACTTTTGACATTTTTTCTAATTCTTTTGCTTGTTTTGCAGCCAATAAGACATTTGAGTCATTAGGGAATATATATACAGTTTTTGCATCAACTGCTTCTATTGCCTTCATAAAATCATTTGTCGAAGGATTCATTTTTGGCCCACCATCAATAACATAATCTACACTTAACTCATTTTTAAAATAATCTTGAATTCCTTTTGACCTTACAACAGCTATTGTAGCAACAGCATTTTTTAATTTACGTTGTTGTTGAGCAGTTATTTTTGCGGCACTTTCTTTTTTATTTGCAACATGTTTATCTGCTTGTAAAGTCATATTTTCAACTTTAATAGTTTTAAATTCTCCAAATTGTTGTAAATAGGATAATATTTGACCTGGCATAAGTGCATGTGTATGAACCTTTAAAATATCACCATCCATAACTGCAACAATAGATGTATTTCCGTATTGCTCAAAAGTATCTCTTACTGTATCAATTTTTAATTTATCAATGAATTCTTCATTTAACATTACAATTGCTTCAGTACAATAACCAAATTCATCTTCAATTGACATTTCAATATTAGAACCTGTATTCTCTTCTAGTTTTTTTAATTTTGATATTGGCTTTAATTTTTTAACAAAATATTGCATTCCTTCAAAAAATTTAACTAAACCATACCCACCACTATCTACAACTCCAACTTCTTTTAAAGCAGGCAATAATTCTGGAGTATTATCTAATGATTTATTTGCAGCTTTAACAAGTCCATCTCAAAAATCATTTGGAGATTGCTCTTTAGTAAGAGCATTTACATAGTCACTAGTTTCACGAATTACAGTTAAAATAGTTCCTTCAACTGGTTTCATAACTGCTGCATATGCAACCTCTTTTGCTTTTGCAAAAGATTCTTTTCAAGTATCTAAATCAAGTTTTTCCTTATCTTTCATCCCATTTGAAAAACCTTTAATGATTTGAGAGAAAATAACACCTGAATTACCTCTTGCGCCCATTATTAGCCCTCTAGAAAATTTGCTCATCAATGAGCCAACATTAGAAAACTCTTCTTTTTCAATTTCAACAAATCCATTGGTACAAGTTAAATTCATATTTGTTCCTGTATCACCATCTGGTACAGGAAAAACATTTAGTTTATCTATATGGGGATAATTATTATATAAATTATTAACCCCACTAGTAATCATACCCTTTAAAATTTGTGTATCTTTCATAGTATTGTCACCCTCTAAACTATATTGTTTTTTTATTATTTAAAATTAAAAAATATTAAAAAATTGCAAATTTTATTTGCCAGCTTATATATTAATATTTGCTTTTAATATAGTAAATAAAATATTGT
Organism: Spiroplasma cantharicola; assembly: GCF_001281045.1. Classification (NCBI taxonomy): domain Bacteria; kingdom Bacillati; phylum Mycoplasmatota; class Mollicutes; order Entomoplasmatales; family Spiroplasmataceae; genus Spiroplasma; species Spiroplasma cantharicola. Next base: position 984,888 of record NZ_CP012622.1, read on the forward strand.
CTAAACGACAATAAGATCATCTACTGCAATATCAACTATATAATTTCGCACGAACTGAGAAAGCTTTTCTAATTCATACTTTACACGTATTTGAACTTCACTAACAACGTCTCGTATGTTAACTCCATTGATTAAAATAATATGTACTTTTACTCTGTCCATTGTATCAGTTGAAACCATCTCAACTGCTTTTGCAATATCTTCAGTTTTTAACTCAGATTCTGATTTTGCTGCATAATTTGCAAATGAAGCTACACCAGGAACTGTAACAACAGCATTTGATATAGAATCTAAAATGGCTTTATTTATCATTTTGGCCTCCGTAAAAAGATGTACAAGTTTATTATCTAATTCAGGGTAACACTAAAATCATGATGTTACGTTTCAAATTAGTACAAAATTATTTTACACTATTAAAGCAAAATAATAAAATAATAAACTCTAAAAGTAAAAATTTAGTTTAGAATAATTTAAAGATTTTCTTGTATTTTCAATGTAATTATTATATTATTTATAAGTCCGAGGTGAAAATATGGCAAGAAAAGACGGTTTAACAGGTAAAGGTCCTTTGTCAGGTAATTCAAGATCACATGCTATGAATGCCAGCAAAAGAAAATGAAACCTTAATTTACAGAAAGTTCAAGTAATGGATGATAACGGAAAAGTTATGACTTTGAAAGTTTCAGCAAGAACACTTAGAACTTTAAAAAGAAATAATCAATTAGCAAAATAAAAATACAATAAATTGAGAAACTCATCGAAGTTTCTTTTTTTTCATTATATAATAATTATTGGTATTGCCCTCTTGGCGGAATTGGTAGACGCAGCAGACTCAAAATCTGCCGAGAAATCGTATCGGTTCGACTCCGATAGAGGGCACCAGCTAAAAAAATAAAAGCAGATTATTAAAAAATCTGCTTTTTTTTATTTTGTCATAATTACCATAACTTCTTCTTCTAAAACTATTTTAGGGTTAACATATGGTAAAAATTGGTTAGAATATGCAAAAGAGTTAAAAGCTTTTAATTCAACATTTGCTACTTCATATTTCATTCCAATAATAGTAATTTTGTTATCTTTTAGACTAAATAATGAAACATATGTAAAATCTTGATATTTATTAAAATCTATAGTATTTTCACCAGCATTTAATCTAAAAATAATTGATTGCTCGTTAAATATTTTCAAATTATGTTTAAACACATATTCAATAATAGTTAAATTCATATCATATCTTTTTGATGGATTTACTATCATTGTGATATCTTTTATTCCTTTTTCTTTTAAATAAAGAATTGAAGCAATACCATCTAAATAATCCTTTTCCTGATTAAAAGAAATGGTTTTTTTAGCCTTTGACTTAATAATTTGAAATTCTTCTTGTGTAACTTGATCAAAATCAGACATTGCAATATCAATACTAATATCTTTTTTTATTAGATCTAAGCATCCTCTTTCAATACCAACAATTAAGTGAGTTTTTTGAAAATGTTTTAAGTTAATATTAGTTTCTGATATTACAATTAATGCCTTATCCTTCAAGTTTAGTAACCCTTTCCATTAAATTTTCAACATTCGGACCCACAAGGTAACTACCCGCAACAATCATATCAACTCCAGCATTTTGTACAAGTTTATAAGTATCGTCATTTATCCCACCATCAACTTGTATTGAATAAATGTACTTATGCTTATTTTTTAATTCTCTTAATTTTTTTATTTTTTCTAATGAACTGGCAATAAAAGACTGTCCCCCAAAACCTGGATATACACTCATTATTAAAACATTTCCAATTTTAGATAAATACTTTTCAATGCTTTTAACATCAGTATCAGGATTAATTGAAATTGATGGAATTATATTGTTATTGGCACAAAATTTTAAAAAATCTTCAATTTGTTTTTCTGTTAAAGCTTCAAAATGTATCGTAATTTGTTTTACATTTTTTACAAGGAAAGGTTTTAAATATTGCTCTACACTAATATTTTCAATTTTAACCATTAAATGTAAGTCCATTTTAAAATTATAACTAGCAACTATATCTGTTAATATTTTTGGTCCAAAAGATAAATTAGGAACAAAATTATAATCCATCACATCATAATGAATTCACTTAATTTTTACCTTTTCTAACTTATCTAAATCAGATTTTAAATCTAAAAAATTAGCAGTTAAAATACTTGGAGCTACAATAAATTTTGCCATTAATATCTTCTCCTTTGATTTTCTATTTCCAATTGAATTTTTACATAGTCATCATATATAAATTGTGGAAAACTATTATTTTTTACAGCCTCAATTACTTTGCAACCAGGGGTGTTGTTAATATGTAAACAATTGTTAAATTTACATTTGATATCTTTAAAGAAATTAATACTCAAGGCAATTTCTTCCTTAGTAATTTCTTTATATTCAAATGATGAAAAGCCTGGTGTATCACCAATTAATGAATTTTTATAGATAAATAATTCATTTTTTGTAGTTGTATGCTTACCTCTATTCAAGGCCTTTGAAATTTCTTGGGTCTTTTCAGAAACATTTGGAATAATATGATTTAAAGTTGTTGATTTTCCTGCACCCGTTTGTCCAGTAAAAACTGATGTTTTATTTTCTAAACTTTTTAAAAACTCATTTCAATTTTTATCAGTATCAATCATGTTATTTATTAAATATACTTCATAGCCAATAGTTTTATATAATTTAGCTTTTAAAATTTCTTCATCATCTTGATTTGTTAAATCTGCTTTTGTAAAAGCTAAAATTGGTTTTAAATGAAGAGTTTCAAGAAAAAATAAATACTTATTAAGTGTGTAAGTATTCAAAATCGGTTCTCTCAAAGAAGTTATAATAACTACTTGATCTATATTTGCTATTCTTGGTCTATATAATTCATTTTTTCTTTTCAAAATTTCTGTTAAAGAACCCTTAAAGTTTTGTTTATCAGTAATTTCAAAATTAACATAATCCCCTGTTGTTGGTTTTTGATTGCTATGTCTTACTTTACCTGTTGCCTTACATTCGTATAAATTCTTTTCAAACAATACATAAGCATACTCACTTAATATTTTTAAAATAATTCCTTGATTCATTTTATAATACCATTAACAGAACAATAAGGACGATAAGTGAAATAATAACTATTAAAAAACTTGCTACAAATCTAGTCTTGGCAATTGCTGGTAATTTATCCAAAGTATTTCCTACTTGAAGTTTCCTTTTACCATCATTCATAATTAAAGTTACTTTTTTATGATAGATATAGGGCTTTGGATTATCTGATCTTTTAATTCTTAAAAGATCACTTTTAACTTCATCAATATTATTAAACCTATTATCAGGTTCCTTTTCTATCATTTTTAAAATTAAATTTTCAAGACTTTGTGGTATTGAGGGATTTATTAATTTTGGACTTGTTGGTGTTTCTTTTAAGTGTTTAGCTGCAATTTTAGGGGCTTCTTTTGCAGTAAAAGGAGCAACTCCTGTTGCTACTTCATAAAGCATAATACCTAGTGAATAAATATCACTTCTAGGCGATGGGCCTTGAGCTGCAATTATTTCTGGGGGCATATACTTTGGAGTTCCAATTGCTTTATTAACTTCTGAAGATTTACCTTCCATAACGGAAATTCCAAAATCACCTAATTTAACATCACCAGCCTGAGTTAATAAAACATTATCAGGTTTAATATCTCTATGAATAATTCCTAATTTATGTGCCTCTGATAAAGCATCACAAATTCTTGAGAAATAATACTTAATTTCCTTTAATGTCATTGAACCAAAATCTTGAAACTTATCTTTTAAAGTTCCACCCTCAACACATTCTAAAATAATAAATCATTCATCTCCATTTTGGATAATATCAAAAAGTTTTACAACATAGGGATTAGAACCTAATTTTGCAAAAGCTTCTTTTTCAATATCAAATCTTTCTTGTCCAACAGGTTTAACAACAATTTCTGGCGCTACAACTTTTACTGCAACAACATTTCTTGTTATTATATCATATGCTTTAAATACAGAAGCCATACCACCTTTCCCAAGTTGGCTAATAACTTCATATCTTTCATTTATTAATGACCCTGGTTCATACTTATTCATAAAGTTACTCCCTTTTCAATATAATAATAACAAAAAAAGCAGAGTTAGATTACTCTGCTTCAATAATTAATATTGATAAATTATCTGTTGATATATTATCTTTTGCATCTTCTATTATTAAACTTGCTTTATCCTTTAATTTAACTTTTTTATTTGCTAAAGTAGAGGCTACAATTTCTTGATCAATATAATCATGAACACCATCAGTTGTTAACATGTATATACCTTCTTGATTTTCAACAAAATAAGTATCAATTCTTAATGTTTTTTGTGGACCTAAAGCACTTGTTAGAACTTTTCAAAAAGTAACATCATTAGCTTTTTCATAAATTCCTGACATTTGAATATCTCTTCGTTCTGCTTCTGGAGTAGAGTTTCATAAATTTTGGTCTTCTGTTATTTGAAATAAACTATCATTAACTAATTTATAAGTTCTTGAATCTCCAACATTGATTACAAATCCACCCTCTTTTGTAAACAAAATGGCTGTTAATGTTGTTCCCATATCTTTTGTTTCAAATCTATCATTTGAATATTCAACCATTTCAGTTAATATATTATTTACACAGCTTCTCAATCATCTATTTATTTCTTTTTGATTAAGTTTAGAAAAATCATTTTCATTAAAATATTCAATAAATTTTTCAACAGCTAACTTTGATGCTACTTCACCATAAGCGTGACCACCCATTCCATCGCAAACAACTCCTAAAGCTTCTCCTGTTTTTTTTGTTGAAAAATCAAGATAGTCCTGATTAGTTTTTCTATAATTACCAATATCACTTAACATTGCACTTTTAAATTTCATTTTTTATGACACCTTCCCTTTTAGCTCTTAACTGGCCACAAGCCGCGTCAATATCTGCGCCAAATTCTTTTCTTACAATTGCAGTAATATTTTGTTTCTTTAATATCTTGAAAAATTCATCTACTCTAGTTGATTTTCTATATGGGTTTTCTTCAACTTCATTATAAGGAATTAAATTAACATATGCGTTAATCCCTCTAATAATTTTTGCTAATTCTAACGCATGCTCTGGCTTATCATTTAATCCATCAATTAAAATATATTCAAAAGTAACTCTTCTATTTGTTTGATCCACATAGTATCTTACGGAATCTAATAATACTTTAACTGGATATGCTTTATTAATTGGCATTAATTGATTTCTCACATCATCATTTGAAGCATGCAAGGAGATTGCAAGATTTATTTGAGTTTTTAAATCCGCAAATTCTTTAATTTTTGGAACAATTCCACAAGTTGAGATTGTAATATGTCTAGCTCCAATTTCAAAGCCATTTTTATCATTAATTATTTTTATAAATTTCAATACATTTTCATAATTATCAAATGGTTCGCCAATTCCCATAACAACAATATGACTAACTCTAGCCCTTTTATTTTCTGGGTCATTTTTATATTTTTCTTTTAAAAATAAATTCATTGTATATATTTGTCTAACTATCTCATCAGCTGATAAGTTTCTCTCTGTTTTTATTAAACCAGAGGCACAAAATTTACAAGACATTTTACATCCTACTTGTGTTGTAACACAAACTGACTGTCCGTACTTCTGAGGCATAAGAACAGTTTCAATTGATTTTTTATCATCTAACATAAATAAAATTTTTATTGTTCCATCTTTAGACTCTTCAGTAACTAGATCCTTAAGTAAATTAGTTACAAATCTTGCATTAAGAAATTCTCTTAACTCCTTACTTAAATTAGTCATATTATCAAATTTTGTTTCCATTTTAATGTAAATTCAATCATAAACTTGTTTAGCAGAAAATTTTTTAAATCCATTTTCTACAAGAATATCTTCTAATTCTTGAATTGTGTACCTAAATATACTTGTTTGTTCCATAAAAATTTAACTCCAATGTATATTTTATCATACTAATAATTGTTTAATTTAAAGACTTGCTTTTTTAAGTTTTTTTTTCAAAATAAGAAAGATAACTAATGAGACTCCAAAAGTAAGAGGAATTAAGCAAAGAGCCATAATTTTAGTTCAATTATTATTTACTTTACTTTTTTCATTATTTTCTTTATCTTCTTTATCTTCTTTATTATCTTCTTCACTAATATTAGAATGCATTCTAATATTTATATACTCTCCCTTTTTATTTACGATTTCTATAATGCCAATATTGTAATTTTCTTTTAAAGAAAAATTATAGTCTCCATTTAAATCAAGTAAATTAATATTTTTATCATAACTTTTTAATTCATAATCATTTTTATTAATTATTAAATTTTGATCATAATTATCTATTTCCTTAATTGTAAATTTATTAAAACAATATATCTCGAAAATTAAAATTTGATTTCTATATTTTAATTCTATTTTAAATTTTCCTACAGCTCTTGAAATAAAAGTAATTCTTTCTTTTTCTCTAGTAATAAGCAAATCATTTGAAAAACTATTTATAGTTAATTCATTTTCATTAAGTTCATCAAAATTAATTATATTTAAAGTATTTAAAGTATTTACTTCTGTTAAGGAAATATTTTTATCCAACTCAACTAAATTTTTATTATCAATAATTTCAATTTTTATAATTTCACTTTCTTTTGTTATATTGGAAAAAACCTCAATTTCAAATAACCCTAATTCATTTGATTTAATTAAAATCTTATCCTCTTCTAATATTGCAATTATATTTTTGTTCTTATTAACTATAATTAAATTTTCAAAAGAATTTGAATATAAATTAATGGAATCAAATTCTCCTTTTTTAATTGTTATTTCATTTGTTTCCAATTCAAAATATTCATCATCAGGGATTATTTCTATCTCAATAGTTTTTTTATTTTTTGCATCTATTGAATCAATTTCTAAAAAAGTCTTACCAATTTCCAAACCTTTTAATTTTAAAATATTTTTATTTTCAATTTGCACATTTAAATTTTTATTATATTTATAATTTATTTTTCTAAAATTATCTCCATTTAATATAAATAACTCTTTAACTTCATTTCTCTTTAAAGTAATACTTTCAAAAGAAGTAAGTATTTCCTTAAATTCTAATTCATTACCTTGAATGTTACTTTCACTGATTATTGAATAATTATCTAATTGATAATTTTTATTTGTGATTTCAAATTTCATTTCATTTCATTTGCTCATTTCAATATTTTCATCAGACTTATTATTTGTATGTTTTATAGAAACGTTAAAACTTAAAATTTTTCCACTAGGTTTTTTATAATCATATTTGAAAATTGTTGATTTATTAAGTTTAAAATCTTTTATAGCTTTAGAGTTATTAAGACTATCAATATTGAAACTTATTTCATTTTCAGCTAAATTATATTTTTTAGAAATAAAGTATTTAATTTTATGATGATTTTCATTTATATTTTTTAATGAACTTTCAAAATTTAAATCAACATTGTCATAATTTGTGTTTACTTCTAATCCTTTAATAAATACTTTGATATTTTTTTTCAAAATTTGTGAATTATTTTTTAACTCTACAACACCAGTCATTAAATTTGTTTGAAATAAATTACTTGAATTTAGTGATTTTATTTCTATAATGTGACCGGCCTCTTTTTTAATATTTAAATATTTAAAAAATTTATCATCTGAATTTAAAACTTTTTGCAATTTTTCTCGCGAGTATCTATAGTCAGTATTAATATCTGTTAGCACTGTATAATATTTTTCTTCTTTATCCTGAAAATAATTTTTTCTAGATATAAAATTTGTTTTTAAATTTGTTAATAATAAACCACCACTTTCAATTGCTCCAAGATTTGATCCTCATTTTTTATTTTTTAAAGCAATTTTATCTTTAAGAATTTCTTCTTCAATTGTTCCAGAAATTACTAATCCAGATTTAACTTCAAATACTTTTTTAAATTCCAAATTTAATTTTGTATATATAAATGTATCAGTTCACTTATCATGATAACTATATTCTTTTTCTATTGTTTTTGATTCTTGTCTTTTATCTAAATTAATATTTAATTTATAACTTTCAAACTCTAGATTTTCATATTTAATATTTTGACCAGCCTGTAATCCACTGGAATTTCTTTGCACAATATTTTTAAAGTTTAATTCTAAAGATGAGTCAAATCAAAATTCTTGCATGTGTTCTAGTTTAAGTTCTTCTAATGAAATAAATTTATTAATCTTACTTTTAAAAATGGCACTATTATTTTTTCTTATAATTGTACTAATATTTTCTTTTTGGTCATCTAAAAGATAGTATGGTTCTTTTTCTAAATTATGTTCTTCAATTTCAGTACTTGTTTTGAATAAATTTTTAATATTTAATTCCATAATAGGTGATGATATTGTCCCAAAAGGAATTATTGTAAATAACAATTTTAATATTTTTATCATATTGTATTCTCCTTCTTTCTCTTAATCGACCAATATGAAATAAAAAATGAAAAGAATTAAATTCTTTTCATTTTACAAATGTAAAAACCATCATTATCATATTCATTACCAAAAAAAACTTTTTCATATATTTTTTCAATATCTTTATGCTTTAGTAAAAAATTATTAATTTGTTCTTCATTTTCTTTTTTATTAATAGTACAAGTTGAATAAAGAATTTCAGTTCCCTTATTGGTACAATTATATGCTTTCTCTAAAAGTTTTGATTGCAATAAAACAAGCTCTTCATTTTCTTGTTCACTATATTTTTTTAACTTAATTTCAGGCTTTTGCCTTATAACTCCATATCCAGAACAAGGTGCATCTAACAAAATAAAGTCATATTTTTCTTCTTCAATTTCAAGTGCATTTTTGCATTCTAAAATAACATTTTTCACTCCTAGCCTAGAGAGATTTTGTTTTATTAAATGTATTTTGTTTTCTTGCAATTCATACGCATGTATCTTTCCCGTATTTTTCATTATTTGTGCAAGATGAGTTAATTTACCACCAGGAGCACTGCACATATCAAGAACTTTTGAATTTTCTTTTGGAGCTAAAATATATGAGGCATACCCACTCATTTGATCTTGAACTGTTACATAACCTTCCAAAAATATTTCTTGATTAATAATATTTTTATTTGATAAATAAAAATATTCTATCAGTTGAGATTTTTCCAATTTATATTTTTCAAAATATTTTTTTTCAAAATCTTCTAAAGATATTTTTAAAGTATTTAATCTCAACGAAATTTTACTTTCAATATTTGAATGTAAAATAAATTGCTGAGCTTGCTCTTTTGAATAATCATTTTCAATTTTTTTATAAAGTCAAAATGGAAATCCATTTTCTAATGGGAAAACATTTTGCTTATTTTTAATTTTAACTTCTCAAATATTTTCATCTTCTAATATTTTTGAAACTTTATTAACTAAGCCTGAATAATTTTTATTAATTGATTTTGCAATATCAACAGCTTCATTAATTACATAATATGCTTTTGCTTTTAAAAATTTTAATTGATATAAATTCATTCAAAGTAATATTTGAATTTTTAAATCAGTTTTATTTGAATCAATTATTTTATTAACAACGTACTCTAAATAAATTTTGTATTGAATAGTTCCATATACCAATTTAAAAACAAAAGCTATGTCTTCTTTTGACATAGCCGTTGTTTGTTTGAGATTACTAAGTAATTTATTTGAAAATTTATTATTTTTAAATACTTCAAATAAAATCCTTAATGCTTCTTTTCTTGCGCTCATTATTTTTGAAATTCTTTTTGTTCAACACTAAAGAAATTAACATCAATCATAAATTGTTCCACAGTAGCTTCAATAAAACTTGATTTATCAAGATTATTTAAATCTTGACTTGCCAATACATATGCATATGTTTTATCTGTTAATAATCCAACCAAATAATTTTTAAAATCAAAATTCTTATCAATTTGTTCTCCACCAACTTTTTCGACATTTTCTTTTCAATTATTTACAAAATATTCGTATTGTTCAGTAACAATTTCACATACTTTATCTCTTAATTTAAAATACTTACTTTCACTTGGGTCAACACTTAATGTATTTTCTTTTGTTAAAACGTCTTTAACTTTTGCAACAGCATTTTCTACACTATCAATTTCAATAACATATTGATATTTGTGTTTCAAAGGAATTTCTAATAAAGCTTTATCTAACCTTTGTTTAATAATTTCTTCTTTTTCAGTTCCACGTTTTCTTAATCTTTGTTCTAAAGCTTTTAAGCTTGGAGGCATTAAAAATATTGAAACAAGATTTTCTGGTTTCTCTTTTTTTAAAACTTGTGTAGCACCAATTACTTCAATTTCTAAAACTACATTTTCACCTTTTGCAATTTTGTCATAAACTATTTTTCTTGGTGTTCCATAATAATTATTAATAAATTCTGCATATTCAATTAATTCATTGTGTTGTATTGCATCTTTAAAAGTATCTTTATCAACGAAATAATAGTTAACTCCATCAACTTCTTCTGGTCTAGGTGCTCTAGTTGTCATAGAAACAGATTGTACTAAATTTAATGATTTGTCTTGTGCTAATTCTTTATTAATTGTTCCCTTACCAACACCAGATGGTCCTGATAAAATAATTATTTTCCCTTGTTTTTTCTCCATTTATAAATTCTCCTTTTCAAATCTTAAAATATAGAGATGCTTATTTTTAAAATCTTTATATTTTAAAACATTTAGAATTGTAAGTTCGCTAATTTCCAACCTTAACTCTGATTCCATAATTAATATACCATAATTATTAAGCAATTGATTCTCAGAAATATATTTGAAAAAATCCTTATAATACTCTATTTTAGCAAATGGTGGATCAAAGAAAATTAAATCGACTTGTTTTTTCATTGATGTTAAATAATTTAGCATTTTTTTATAATCCAAGTTAAATAATTCATATTCTTCATTGTTTAAACCAATAAAATTTTTCTTAATTATTTCTAAAGCAGGTTTATAATGATCGTTTACATACGCAAACTTAATACCTCGAGATAAAGCTTCAAGTGACAAAGCACCACTCCCACCAAATAAATCTAAACAAGTCTTACCTTCAAAAATAAAATAATTATTTAAAACATTAAACATATCTTCTTTAACTCTAGTAATTGTTGGTCTTGTATTCATTCCTTCCAATGTAACTAGTTTTCTACCTCTAAAACGCCCACTAATAACTTTCATTTTAATTTTTCCTTTGCTTTTTATATTATACAAAAATAATTATTATATAATGGTAATTGAGGTGTTGATTTATGAAATTAGATTTAAAAAAGGACTTATTGCAATCGCAATTGCCAACAAATAAATGATTGTGCAAAGATAATCAACCAGAAATTATTAGAAATAAATCAATTGATGTGGAATTACCATTAAGTAAAGAAAATGAGTTAGTAATGAAAAAATTAATTGATTTTGTAAGATATAGTCAAGATCCTGAATTAAATAAAAAAGAAAATGAAGATTATTTAAGACCTGCTGTTGGTTTGGCAGCTCCTCAAATTGGAAGTAATACTAATATGTTTTTTACAAGATTTGAATGAGATGTTGAAGCTGGTGATGTTGAAGAATATGCAATAATAAATGGAAAAATTACTGCAAAAAGCGATCAAATTAGTTGTTTAAGTGACGGTGAAGGTTGTTTAAGTGTTGATAAGGATCATAAAGGTTTAGTCCCAAGAAGTTATAAAATTCAAATTGAAGGTTATGATTGATTAAATCAAGAATATATTGAGTTAACTCTAAGAGGTTATCATGCAATTGTTTTTCAACATGAATTAGAACACAATCAAGGTGAACTTTACTATGACCGAATTAACAAGCAAAATCCCGATTTTAAAGATGAAAGTTGAATAATAATTTAGAAGTTTAACAAAACTTCTTTTTTTATTTAAATTTACTAAGATTTTTGTATATTTAATTTAGTTTTTTGCTAAAATACTATTAACTATGACTTTTAAATTATTTGGAAACGATAATATATATAATACTTTTACGTATCATTTTACAAATTTTTACATTTTAATATAAGGAGTTGAAAATATGGAAGACAAAAAACAAGAGTCTCTACAACAGGTCAAAAGCGTAGTTGCAAATTTAGAGAAAAAAATTGAAATAAAAAAATTGGCAGATAATACAAATCCGCCAAAGAAAAAATTACAACAAGCACCTTTTCCAACAAAAGTATTTGCTTTAGGTGGTTTGGAAGAAGTTGGGAAAAATACTTATTGTATCGAATATGATAATGAAATTATTATGATTGATGCAGGAGTTAAATTTCCTGATGCTACACAATTAGGTGTTAGTGCTGTAATTCCTGATTTTAGTTATTTAGTAGAAAATAACTCGAAATTAAAAGGATTATTTATTACACATGGTCACGAAGATCATATTGGGGGTATCCCATATCTACTTCAACAAGTTGAAGTACCCGTAATTTATGCACCTGCCTTAGCAGCAGCATTAATTAGAGATAGATTAAAAGAATACAAGTTACAAAATAAAACAGTTGTTAAAGAATATACTGAAAATGATGTTTACGCAACAGTAAATTTCACTATTCAATTCGCAGCAGTAAACCACTCAATACCCGATGCTTTTGGAGTTCACATTCAAACACCTAATGGTGCTGTTTTCTCAACAGGAGATTACAAATTTGACTGGACACCCTTAGGCCATGATGCTAACGTACAAAGATTAGCAACATGAGGAAACGATGGCATTGAATTGCTAATGGCAGATTCAACAAATGCTGAAGTTGAAGGTTATACAATTGGTGAAAGAAAAGTTATTCAAAATATTGATACACTTTTCTTAAAATCAAAAGGAAGAATCATTATTGCTTCTTTTGCTTCAAATGTTCATAGATTGCAACATATTATTGAACTTGCAAATAAATATGGTAGAAGAATTGTTGTTATTGGTCGAAGTATTGAAAGAATTATTAAAATAATTAGACAAATGGGTCATTTAAATATTAATGATAAAATGTTCATTAAACCTAGTGAAATCGAAAACTTCCCTAAAAATCAAATTATGATCTTGTGTACAGGAAGTCAAGGAGAACCAATGGCAGCTCTTTCAAGAATATCTAGAATGGAACATCAAACAATAAAAATAATTCCTGGTGATACTGTAATTATGTCTTCATCACCTATTCCTGGTAATAGAGCTGATGTAGAAAATGTAATTAATAAATTAACAAGAATTGGCGCTAAAGTTATTGAAAACAGTGGATACAATCAAATTCATACTTCTGGTCATGCAAGTCAAGAAGAACAAAAATTATTATTCACTTTATTAAAACCAAGATGCTTTATGCCGATGCATGGTGAATATCGAATGTTAAAAATTCATGGGGAAACAGCTACAAAAGTTAATGTTAAACCCCACAATGTCTTTGTTGTTGCAAATGGAGATCAAATTGAATTACATAATGGAGTTGGTCAACTAGGAAAAAGAGTTCCAGCTGAAGCTGTCTTTATTGATGGAAAAGATATGACAGGAAAAGCAAGTAATGTAATTAGAGAAAGAAATATTTTAAGTAAAGACGGCTTAATGGCTGTAATTATCTCAATTGATTCACAAGTTAATAAGCTTTCAGCACCACCTAGAATTGTTTCTAGAGGTAGTTTCTATGTTAGAGATAGTGGAAATGTTATTTCTGAATCAATAAATATTGTTACAAATGCAGTACAAGAAGTTCTTAAATCACCAAAACCAACATTTGGCGCAATTAAGAATGCAATTAAGGAATCTTTATCACCTTTCATCTTTAGATATAAAAGAAGAAATCCTTTAATTATTCCAGTCATTTTAAATAAAAAAATAGAGGTTAATAAATAATGAAAACAAGAAAAGAACAATTAGGCCTTTTTTCAATAATATGAATCGGCTTTACATTTATTGCTGGAATTACTTTTACAGCAAGCTTTAGTCAAATAGTTCTTGTAGGAGATGGAAAAAATCCAGAACAAGGAATAGGACTTCACATTATATGATTATTTTTAGTTGAAGGTTTAATAGCATTTATGTGTGCTTGGGCCTTTGCTAAATTAGTTAAATATCATCCCCAAGCAAATGGTGGAGGAAGTCAATATGTAAGAACAGCCTTTGGTAAATTCTGAGGGTTATTAATTGGTTTTATTAATTATTCAGTTATTCCAGTAATTGGAATGGCTTTAATAGTTACAATGATTAGAGCAAACTTTGGACCATTAGAAGATGGTCAAAATGGACTATGATTAGTTGGTCAAGATGCTAAAGGGCAATATGGTAAATTTGGTGAATGAGGAAATCTATATTTAGATTTAATCGCTTTTGCACTTTATATCTTTGCAGCAACAATTATATTTTTTGGAATTAAAAAATATAAATATGTTGGATTAATTATTGGTTATATGACATGAGGAATGACACTATTGTTAATGATTTTTGGTATAACAGCTGGATTTATGAATTTAAGTGTAGGTAATAATCCTTTTGATGCATACAAAGATCAAAAACTTACTATGAATGGATTTACAAATGCCTTTACAACTTGTTTCTTTGCATTTTGTGGAATAGAGACATTCATTTCAACTGGTAAAAATATTAAAAATAGAGCAAAAAATATGCCAATTGCAATAATTGTTATAATGATTGCAATCACAATTTTCTACATAGTGTTCTCTACAATTACTATGTTTGCAGTTGGTGGGCCATTTACTGGAAATCCAAATAGTCAGTTATTTCCAGAAAATAACTTTTTAAGAACTTTTGGTCCAACTTTAGTTATTATTTGTACAATACTAATGAGATTTAATTCTTCATTACAAATAACATTATTTGGAGGTTCAACTTTGGAACCCCTATCAAGTCAAGGGTACATTTCACCAATTTTTAGAAAAGAAAATAAAGAAAATGTTCCTGTTGCTGGAGTTTTAGCAACAATGGGATTATTTGTAATTTGTGCAATAATGTTCTTATTTATTCCAGATATTATTGAAGGAGCTACAAAGTCACCTTCTCCACTAAATTATGGAACAATAGCAAGTTGTGCTTCAATTCTACTAATTGCAATTTATGGAATAATTATTCCTGTTGTATTAGTTCAAGGTTTTAAAAAGAAAATAAAAGTTCAAATATGAGAATACATTGCTTGGTTCATTACTTTAGCTTTCCTAATGGTTATATTAGTTTGATACTTCAAAGGATTAGCTGATGTATTTGCAAATCCAAAAGATGAAAATGGTAAATTACTTGTTCAAAATCTAGTAAGCAGTATCTTCCAATTGGTATACTTTGGGGGAATTGTAATATGAGCAGTCTTACAATACTTCTTATATTACAAAAAGAAAATGAAAAAAATGGACCCAAATTCAGAAATGGGAAAAGTTATTTCAGAATATGAAAATTTCTTTAGACTTTTAACTGATAAAGAAATGGCAGATATTAGAGCTGAAGAAATTAAAAATGATCAAGAATATTTACAATACAAATTAAGTTTAAAAGAAGAAAAATTAAAAAATAAAAGTGTTTCAAAATAGTCCATAAAGGACTATTTTTTTATAATATAATTATCTTATTATGGAGGAAAAGATATGAAAAAATTACTAATAATATTAAGTACATCTGCTTTATCAGTTGGTGCAATTGCTCCTGTTGTAAACTTTTCTCTTTATGCTCCTGTTGAAATAATTACTAAAAAAATTAGTTATTCTTATGATTTTAAAAAGTTTAATTGAAATAATTTACAGTTTAAAACTATAAATGGAATTTCTCAAGCAGAACTAACTAATGAAGAATTTACAAAGGCATTAAGAGATTGCGTTGAAAAAATGTTTGAAGAAATTCCTGAAGAAATATCAAATGTTTATTTTATTAACTCTATTACAACAAATTTTAATGGTGATTTAGGATCTAAAAATAGCCAAGCAGAAGAATTTAGCAAAGAGTTTGAAGATGCAAATAAAAATATAAATGCAATGAATATTAAAAACCATACTCTTGTTATTGAAAGATATAATGACCCTACTTTAGGTTATTTATATTTTGCTAATGTTTATGCTTCAATTAATAATCAAAAAATTAGGTTGTTTGGTCTTAACTCTTCAAAACCTTTTCAAACATTAGATGATCTAAAGAATGAATTTGAAAATATTTTTGAATTAGAAATTCACAAAGAGATTCGAATAGATGGTTATGATAAAAACCCTTGGGGATTAAAATTTCCTCAAAATGTACCATTTCCACCTGAATATTATATTATTGGTTGATTTATGAGTGCAAATGAAGAAAGTAAAAAAATGCGAAAAGATGTTCTTAAACATATAAATGAAGTTAAAAAAGTGAAATTAAATGAAATAGATAGACCTGAAACTGTATATCGTGCTATATTCGATAAAGATACAAATACTTATTCTCCTGGAAAAGCATATGAGGATAGTGTAAGAGTTGATGAAGATTATTTCTATATAGGCATCACCAACAAAGAAGGTGCATTTGGAGAATATAAAATTCTTATCAAAAATACTCCAGGTAAAGAAGATAGTAATTAAAATTAACTAAAAAAAAATTCTTTTTTTTAGTGGTACAATTCTAGTAAGGAGGTGGAAAAATGAGAGGAAATAGACAAACTTCAAGTTTAAGAGTGCTACTTTTAATTGGAAATTGATTCGGATTATTTGTAGGTTTATTATCAGCTGTAGTGTTTGGTTTTTATATAGCAGATCCAAATTTTGCAAATGAACTTAGTGATGGAGATGAAACTATAAAAAATCTAGTTCCAATGATTGTTTCATTAGTAGGTTTTGCTATTATAACTAATATATTCTTTTGTTCATTCATCATAAACTTTTTAAGAAAATCTGATGATATTACATTACTAAATAATAGATATATCATTGCATTATTCTCTATTTCAGTTGGTGGTTTATTCACACCATTTGTACTAGCCCAAATGCAAAATATTCCTATTAAATCAACAGTTAGTCCAAAATTCACAATATCTAAAGGATACGGTGGAAATAGTTTAATTGCTGGTTCATTGGCATTAGCACTTTATTTTGGTTATTCATTAATTTCTACAAAACAAATATTTAATGCTGGATTAGCAGATCAAATCGTTGTTGGTATTCTATCAGCAATCGTATGTTGAGGAGCTTTAAACTGTTTGGTGTTTGCAACACCAAATTCAAAAGCAGCATGAGATAAAAAAGGAATTGCCTATAAATTTATGAATTTTATAGCAATTATAAACTTAATCTTTGCTACATTTGTATTGATATGACAATTAATAGCAGCTGTTCTTACAATTTTCTCAATTTTTGCTGATCTATTCAACAAAAAAAGAGGATTCTTTGGAGCACTATTGAGTACAACATTTGCTGCATATAGAATTGCAATTCAATTATTTATTATTTACACAATAAATAGAATTATTAAAGGTATATGAGCTAAAGGTGATACTATTGAATATCAAGATTACTCAAGACTTGCTGAAAAACAAAGAGAGTATGAAGTTAACGAAGCACAAGCTTAAAAATAAAAAAATAAACTTTAATTAAAGTTTATTTTAGTAAGATATTTCCATACAATTTAGTATGGATTTTTTTGTATTTAATTTTCATCTAAATTTAATAAATTAAATTCAATAAATCACTTTTTGTACTGTTTTCAATTTTCTTTGAAAGCAGCAAATTTTCACCTAATAGAATAGCTCTATTTATAAAAGAATTATCAAATAATTCATCCTTATCTGTAAAAATATTGTAAATATTTGTAATATTAAGTTCCTTATAACTTATTAATATATTGTTTTGATTTATATAATATATTTTTTTAAAACCCTGCTTTGTTAAAATATTTTTTTCAAAATTAAAATTTTCATCTAAAACTATTAATTCTTCTTTTGAAGTTTGAATTACATATTTAGTTTTCAATTTAATAATATCTACAATATCATAATTTATTTTTTTAATAGATTTCAGAAAATGATCAGTTAATCAAATCCCATCTTCTTTTTTAATTACTAATCTATTGCCTATTTTTTTAATAATTTGTAACTGTTTGGCTTCTAATTCTGAATTGAGAATATTAGTAAAAACTTGATTATTTTTAATAAAACTTATATACTCAATTCCTTCAATACTTACAAAATTTTGAATATAGTATTTTGAAACTTTTAATACCTCTATATCAGTTTTACTAATATCTTCAAGTGAAGACACTAAAGGACTTGGGTGTGATAAAAATGTTCTTTGTATGTCTGCCTTATTTTTTAAATTTTCATTAAAATTTTCTTTTGAAATATAGCAAAGGAAATTATTGGTTTTATTTGGAAGACTATCTGTAAAATATATATTATTCTCATCTAAGAATATATTTGTAATTCATTCACTATTATCTATTTTTCTTGTTTTTCTATTCAAGTAAATCACCATTTCTAATTATAAATCAAAAAACACGATTATAAATCGTGTTTGTTTTATAATTATTTATTTTGAATTGCTTCAACTCCTGGTAATACTTTACCTTCCATATATTCTAAAGAAGCTCCACCACCAGTTGAAATATGTGTGAATTTTTCTTTAAATCCTAATTGAATTGCTGCTGCTGCTGAATCTCCTCCACCAATTAAAGTAAATGCATTTTTTAAATTTGCAATAGCTTCGCAAACTGCTAATGTTCCTTTATTATAGTGATTGAATTCAAAAACTCCCATTGGGCCATTTCAAGCTACTGTTTTTGCATTTTTTAAAGTATCTTCAAACAACTTAATTGATTTAGGACCAATATCTAACCCCATTACATCATCAGGTAAATCAACACCTGATATTGTTGGTGGTGTATCTTTAAAGTCACTATTATTTGCAGAATCTATTGGTAAAATAATTTTTCCATTAGCTTTATCTAAATATTGTTTTGCTAAAGCCACTTTATCTTCTTCACATAATGACTTTCCAATTTTATGACCTTGTGCTTTGAAGAATGTATATGCCATTCCCCCTCCAATAATAATTTTATCTGCCTTCTCTAATAAATTATCAATAACTCCTATTTTGTCAGAAACCTTAGCTCCACCAATTATTGCAATAAATGGGTGTTCAGGTTTATCAATTCCCTTTGCTAGCATTTCTAATTCTTTTTGAACTAAAAAACCAACACAACTTTCCTTTATATTAGATGCAATTCCAACATTTGAAGCATGAGCTCTATGAGCTGTTCCAAATGCATCATTTACAAATACATCTCCTAAACTAGCTCAGTATTTACCAAGTTCACTGTTATTTTTTGATTCATATTTAACAACCTCTCCATTTTGAACGTCTTCAAAACGTGTGTTTTCAAATAAAATTATTTCTCCAGCTTTTAAAGATTTAATTGCTGATTCCAATTCTTTTCCTCTTGTTTGTGCTATGAATTTTACTGATTTTTTTGATATTTCTTCCAATTTTTTAGCAATCGGTGCCAATGTTTTTTTGGTTTTATCGCTTTCTTCTTTAATTCTACTTAAATGTGAAAATAAAACAATTTTTGCTCCTTTTTCAATTAAGTAATTAATTGTTGGTAAAGCTGCTTTAATACGGTTATCATCAGTTATAACCCCATCTTTTAATGGTACATTAAAATCAACTCTAACAAGAACAGTTTTATCTGCTACTTGAATATCGTTTAGTGTCTTTTTCATTTTTATATTCTCCTATACTTATTTATTTTAAAACATTTTTAACTATAAAATCTATATATTCAAAAAAATTATCGTTGTTTTCCATATGAAAACTTAAAATATCTTGATCAGTAATTAAATAATTTTTACTTGGACTATATATTTTTTTTCATGGTGTTTGTTCATGACAAATCGAAACTATATCCCAATGTTTTAAATTTAATAAAAATTTAATAATCTCATAAGTAATCTTATTTTCAATTTCAAAGTTATTAGATATTTTGAAATCCTTTTCTTTGTCAAAAATTAAAGGAACATTTAATTTAGAATATTTTGTATGATTCTTTCATAATTCATAAATTACTGGACCTCATTTTCAAGTTTCAAATTTTATATCAACTATTTTAGATTTAAAAATTAAAAAGTAGGAATAGATAATATACATTATTTTTTGAATTTGAATTTGAGTAACCTTTTTAAGATTATTATTTAATTTAACCTTTGCAATTACATTAAGTACATACTCAATATATTCTTCTTTTGAATAAAAAAACATATTTTCACCTCAATAATAATATCGTGTAAAAATATGTTAATTGTTTTATTTTAGAAAATTATAAACTTAACATGTAGTTAATTGTACGGATAAACTGTGAAGTAAATGAATTTTCATTGTCATATCATGCAAATACTTTAACTAATTGTTTTCCATCAACTTCCATAACTCTTGTTAAAGTTGCATCAAAGATTGAACCATATGTTGATCCAATTACGTCTTGTGAAACGATTTCTTTTGTACAATATTCTAAAGCTGCTTTCAAGCCAGCATCTTTTGAAATTGCTGTTTTAATTGAGTTATTAATTTCATCAACAGTTGTATTTTTTGCTAATTCAACAGTTAAGTCAACAATTGATCCAGTAATTGTTGGCACACGTAATGCTAAACCATCTAATTTCCCATTTAAGTTTGGTAAAACTTTTCCTACTGCTGCTGCTGCTCCAGTTTTTGATGGAACAATATTTCATGCTGCTGCACGTCCACGACGTAAGTCAACGTGAGGTAAGTCTAATAAGTTTTGGTCATTTGTAACGGCATGAATTGTATTCATTAATCCTTTAACAATTCCAAATTTCTCATCTAAAATTTTTGCTACTGGTGATAAACAGTTTGTTGTACATGAAGCTGCTGAAACTATTGTATCATCAGCTGTAATTGTTTTGTGGTTTACACCAAAAACAACTGTTTTTAAATCTCCTGTTGCTGGAGCTGAAATAATTACTTTTTTAGCTCCTGCATCAATGTGAGCTTGTGACTTTGCTTTATCAGCATAGAATCCAGTACATTCTACTACTAAGTCAATACCCATTTTTCCTCATGGTAAGTTTTTAGCTTCTCTTTCAGCTAAAATTTTAATTTCTTTACCATTAACTACTATTGCATCTTCTTTAGCCTCTATTTTTCCACTCATAAATCTCCCGTGAGCTGAGTCAAATTCTAATAAGTATGCTAATGTTTTTGAGTTTGTTAAATCGTTAATTGCTACAATTTCAACATTTTTTGATAAGAATAATTGTCTAAAAGCTAGACGCCCAATTCTTCCAAAACCGTTAATTGCTATTTTTTTCATATTTGGTCGTTTCCTTTCACGTCTTTATTTTATACCTTAATGACTTAATTTATTAAAAAAAAGCACAAAAATTTATTTCCAATTTTTCCGACTAATTTTTCCAATGTGGAAAAAAATCTATTAATATCTTTTATTAGTTCCAGTTAAATGAAATTCAAATGTTAAACCCTTTAGTCTTTCTGTAAATCTTAAAGTTTTTTGCTTTTCAAATTTTTTTTCTTCAACTCCAGTCACTCTTTTATTTAAATAATAACCCTGTAATTCTGAAATTGAAAAATTTGAAGTAAAATGAGTTACCATTTTATTTTCCAACCTATGATTTAAAATTCCAAATAGTAATTCATCTCTACTTCAGTCACTAACTATCTCTGCTCCAATATCATCAAGTATTAATATATCAACATTTAAGCAATCATCATAAAATTTAGACAATTCATTTCTTTCTTGATTATTAAATGTATCTTTTACTATTTTTACTAATTTATTTACAGTAACAAAAATGACTTTTTTATCTTTTTTTGCATAATAATTTGCCAATCTTTTCATTAAAAAAGTTTTACCAATTCCAGGTTTACCGTGCAGATAAAATCCCTTTCATGAATTATTAGTTAAATTTTCTCTAATCTTAGTAAATAATGTTTTTTGGGTCAAACTAACTTTTGATAAGTCTAAAGCTTCAATATATTCGCCAATAGTTTGAGTATTCTCTTTTAAATCATAATCTGCATATATTATATTTTTTGTAATTTTATAATCTTTGTTTTCAAATACTCAATGTTTACAATTTTTACTTGCAATATAAAAAACATTATTTTTATAAACAAGTTTTTGTTGGACACCTACAATTGGTTGCTTGCAAAACCTCAATTCTTCTTCTTTAGAACAATAGATATAATCACTTAGAAATCTTCTAATAAGTAAAATGTTATTTTCCAATATTTGATCTGTTATACTATATTTTTTAATTAGTTCTTTAAAATCCTTGTGATTTTTAATTTCTTCTAAAGTTAATTGCTTCATCTAAAAATCACCTCATCCTGTTTCATCAAAAACTAAATCATCTTCAATTTTTATTTTATATGTTTCTTTATGTAAAGCCTCATCTCATTTAGAATCCAATTCAATTTTATGCTCTTTTTTAATCTTTCCTTTTGATTTTTGATGAGCAACTTTTAGATATTCAAAAGCTTCAGCAGCAACATTAAATCCATTTTCTGACATTGTTGCTCCAATTTTATAAATATAATTAGGAATGATCTTTCCTTTATTTTTTAAGAAAACAAAATCCAATAAACAATTAATTACTCCATTTCTTAACTTATATTTATTTTGTAAAATTTCAACTATTTCATTATGAATTTTATCCAACTCTATTATATTTGCAGATTTAGAATTTATTAAAGCTAATAAATATTCTTCAGGTTCTATTGTTTCCATTTCTGTTAATTTTTTATTTTTTTGATTTTGAATATTTAATTTAGCGTCAAAGTCAGGAATAGTTTCGCTAAACTCGTCTTTTTTAAAAATAACTTTTGAAGCTTCTTTATAGAATAATTGACTATCAAATGAGCACGTTTCTTTATCATAAATCTTTTTTATTATTTTTTCAATTTCATTTTGAGTTATATTATATGATCCAAAAACTTCCTCTACTGCTTTTTGAACAACTTTATTACTTTCACTAATTATAAAATCTTCTTTTTCTAAAGATTTTATTAATTGCTTATAATCTAATCCGTTTAATAATGCATTTGTTCTTTTTGGTTTTGCCTTAATCATTTTTGCTTCGTTTGCTATGTCTTTTTTAACCTCTCCAAAAACTTCAACAAATTTTGAAGATGTATCTTGATAACCACTTTCTATTGAAACTTCTCCTTCATCTCTAAATGAAAATCTAACCAATTCATAATCGTCTTTGCCAAGCTTAGATATTAATACATTATTGAAAACCTGATTTTCAAAAAAGATTGAAGGTTCTAATGGTGAATAAAGATTAAAGATTATAGTTTTTCGTTCTTTATTTTCTAAAGTTCTTAAGAGTCCTAACGCTTCTAATTTTTTAAAATATTTAGGTAAACTATTTTGTGAAATACCTGTAATTTTTGAAAGTCTATTATCTGACAAATTTATTTTTTTTAGATCATGAAAAATATATGACTCGTTAATTAACGAATAGTATAAAGAAACTGCTTTAGAGCCCATTATTGGCTGGTATAAGTAAGTTATAATCTTAATATTTGAACTATCTATCATATTTTTTAAAATGACTCTGTAATTAAAATTATTCATTGTATACCTCTTACCCTTTTGACTTACTAATAATAAAAAAAAAGAAAAAAAAGGAAATAGATTTAATAATCTTTTAAAAATTGACTATTAATTGTTAATAAAAAAAACTAAAAAACACCTTAAATAAAGGTGTTTTAGAAGTTATCCACAACTTAATATAGAAATTGACATTCTTTACAGAAATAAGTGCCTCTTCCATTTACTTTTATTTTCTCAATAATTCTTCCACATTCATAGCAAGGTTTATTTTTTCTTGTATGTACTTTTAACTCATTTTGAAATTTACCATCTATTCCTTGCTCTGGTTGATAAGTATCTATTGTTGAACCACCAAGATCAATTGAGCGTTTTAATATTTTTTTAGAAGATTTAAGTATTCTTTCATAGTCTTCTAAATTAAGAGCACTAGCTCTTTTTTCAGGGTGAATTTTTGAATCAAACAAGATTTCGTCAGCATAAATATTGCCAATTCCTGATATTTTGGTTTGGTCTAATAAGACTGTTTTAATATGTTTATTTGAACGAGACATTATATCAAGTAAATATTGGCCATTTAAAGCGCTATTAAAGGGTTCTGGACCCACCTTATTTATTGGATTTTGACTTTTAAATGTAGCTTTTTCTTGCAAATGAAATGTTCCAAATTTTCTTGTATCACTGTATACCATCATTTTATTATCACTTAATTCAAAAATTGCTTCAACATGCTTTGTATCATATACAGTTTGTGAATCGAAAACAAATCATTTACCTTCCATTCTTAAATGGCTTATTAAAACAAGATCTTGCAATTCAAAAATTATATGTTTTGCAATTCTTGATATATTATCTATTTTTCTACCTTTAATCTTATTTTCAAAATCTTCAATCGAGATATCTGTTTTAATTAGATTTGGATAAGTTATTTTAACTTTTTTTATTGTAAGATTTTTAACCTTACTATTTAAGGTTCTTACAACGGTTTCAACTTCTGGTAATTCTGGCATAATTTTAAGTCTCCTTATTTAAGATTAAATCAATCATTTGCTTGCGAATAATTTATTTCTAATTCAACAAGTGCTTCTCTATTTTTATTTGCTATTTTTAATAAATCATTATAAGCTTCTTGCATAGTTTTTAAAACCATAGTTTTAACTTCTTCTAATTCTTGCTTTTTAACTAATAGAATAATTTCATCATGAATTTGAGCTATCATCTTTGATTGTAATTTTTGAGATTTTAAGTTTTTAAATACATTAATCATAGCAACTTTTAAGATATCAGCAGCTGTTCCTTGTATTGGAGCATTAACAGCTGCTCTTTCACCAAATTGTTTTACCATATAATTAGTATTACTTAATTCATAAATATATCTTCTACGATTCCCTAATGTTTCAACATAACCTTTTTCATAACCAAGTTTTATAACTTCTTCTTTAAATTTTAAAATTTGAGGAAAAGCTTCATAATAAGTTTTTATATATTCTTTAGCTTGGGGAATAGAAATTTTTAAATCCTTTGCAAGACCAAAGTCACTCAAACCATAAAGAATTCCAAAATTAAATACCTTTGCAACTCTTCTTTGTTCTGAACTAATTTTTTCATCTTGATTTAATTTAAATATACTTCTTGCAGCTTCTGAATGAATATCTCTATTCATTGAAAAAATTTCAACAAGTTTTTTTTCATTAACTATATCTGCTAAAACTCTTAATTCAATTTGAGAGTAGTCAAAACTCAAATATACATTATCTTCTTTAGTTACAAATATTTTTCTAACATTTTTTTGTTCTTCATCTCTTACAGAAATATTTTGAATATTTGGATAACTAGAACTTAGTCTTCCTGTATTTGTAAGGGTTTGATTAAAAATTGTATGTACTTTATTATCTGGATGAATAAATTTTTCAAAACCTTTTAAGTAAGTTGAATGTAATTTATTATATTTTCTAAAAGCAATAATTTTTGAAATTACAGGATGCTTATCTTCTAAATAATCCAAAGTTTCTCTATCGGTACTTCCTTTATTGTAATCAGGTAATTTTAGTTTTTCAAAAAGTAGTTCTTTTAATTGTTTTGGAGAAGCTAAATTAAAATCCTTGTCTATATATTCTTTTAAATCATCTTTTATATCTAATTCCAAATCAACTAGTAATTGTAATATATTTTTTTCTTGTTTTGCAAGTTCATCACGATCAACTTGAATTCCTTCAATTTCCATATCAATTAAAACTTTGGCAAATTCAAATTCAATTTTTTCATACAAGCTCATTTGATTATTATCTTTTAATAACTTCAAAATTTCTTGTTCATCTTTTTTTATTAGTAAAACTTTGTTTACAATATAGTCCATTTTTACTTTTTCATCAATCACTTGAGTTTTTTTAACACCCTTACCAAAAATCTCTTCAAAAGTTTTTGTTTCAATTGAAGGGTCAATCATAATTATATGTTGATCAAAAGTTGATTTAACATTTGAATTGATAACATAGCAAGCAATCATCATATCATAAATAAATAAATCAGGATTTATTTGATAGCCCATTTTCATTAATGCAATAATAGTTTTTTTAACATCATAAGTTTTAAACTTTGAGTTTTTTAAAAATATTTGAAATTGTTCATCAATTACAGAATTATTCCAATTAAAAATATCTACGGTTTCACTTGTATTAAATGAATAATAAAAATTTCCCTTTGAATTTGCTATTGCAATTCCAATTACATCACTTGTGTGATAATTATCATTTAGTGTTTCTAAATATATATAGTTCTCAGAGTCACTATATTTTGGCTCTCATTTATTTAAAACAATATACTCTAATTTTTCTTCCTTGGTTTCCACACTGTTTTTTGAACTATATTTTTTTAAAAGAGAATTCATTTCGTATTTTATAAAAAAATTCTTAAGAGCTTCAAAATTTATTTCAGTTTTATTAAAGTCTATTTTATTCAATTCCATATCTTTATAAATTGTTGCTATTTCTTTTGAAAGGAACGCATCTTCTTTTCCAGAAATTAATTTAGCTTGCTTTGCACCTTTTATTTTTTCAAGATTATTATAAATATTTTCTAATGTATGGAATTCTTGTAATAAGTCCTTTGCAGTTTTTTCTCCAATCCCTGCAACACCCTTGATATTATCTGAAGAATCTCCTCTAAGACCTTTATAATCAATTACTTGCTCAGGAGTTACCCCTCATTTATCAAATAATTTTTCACGATTATAAACTACTAGTTCACTAGTTCCAATTTGAGGTGATAAAACAAATGTTTTATCTGATATCAATTGATACATATCTTGATCACTTGTTAAAATATGAGTTTCTGCTTCTTTATTACTTTCCAAAGTTTTAGTTATTGATCCAATAATATCATCTGCTTCATAATTATCCACTTCAAATCATTCGATATTGGCATTTGTTAAAAATTCCCTAACTATGGGAAATTGTAAAACTAGCTCAGAAGGAGTTTTAGCTCTTCCTGCTTTATAATCTTTTAATTTTTCATGTCTAAAGGTTTTTTTACCTTTGTCAAAAGCTACCTTAACGCAAAAATAATCATTTTTTTCAATAATATTCATAAGCATATTAATAAATGAGAATACAGCATTTGTGGGTATCCCACTTTTTGTTGTTAATGTTGCTCTTCCATAAGAACTATAAAATGCTCTAAAAATTAAAGCATTACCATCAACAAGTAAAAATTTGTTTTTCATATTTTCCACCATTAATTCTATATAACACAAAGAAACTTATCACTCTTTTTATTATAACTCTTTAACTACCTCAAGTAGCACTGCATTTATTTTATTATTGAAGCTTTGCGTTTTAATTTTAATAATTAAATTTTTTCCTAAATTTAATTTAGGTTTCAGATTTTCAAATACTGAAGCAAAAATTGTAACTATCATTGAATCAGTTTCATCAACAATATCGATAAAGCCCATTTCATTTCCATTTTTATCATTTTTTGTAACTATATTTTCAATATTTATAAGTACATCACAAATAATTCCACTATCTTTCAAACTATTTAAAGTTCTTAACTTATTACTGTTGATTATTTTTTGTCTCATTAGGGATAAAGGATGTGAAGATACAAAAAAACCTAAATATTCTTTTTCAAAACTTACTATTTCTTCTGGTTTATCTTTTCTTTTTTGTAAGTCCAATGATATATTTGGATCATTTAATAATGTCGCTGTTTCACTTAAATTGAAAATTTGCTCTCTTCTTAAAATTAAATCTTTTCTTGAAAAACCAAAGCAATCAAATGCTCCAGAATAAACTAATGCAATATATCTTTGTTCAGTTAAACCATTTTCTTTCATATTACCAATAAATAAAAGAATATTTTCAAAAACTTCTTTTTTAGTTTTAAATAGTAGTTTTATATTTTTTAGAAATTCTGGACCAATATATTTAATTATATTCATAGGAATATTTATCATATTATTATGAAAAACATAGATACTATTTGGGTTTTTTATTGTTGGGGGATTAACATTAAATCCCGCCTTTTTAACTTCATTTAAATATTGAGAGGTCTTTGTCTCATTTCTAATTGAACCATTTAATAATGAACAATAAAATGAAGCCTTATAATTAGCTTTTAAATATGCCATTCAATAACTTATTAATGAATATGCAATTGCATGAGATTTATTAAAACCATATAAAGCAAATTTTTCAATGTAAACTCAAATTTCATTTGCTTTATTTTTAGAATAGCCATTCTTGATTGCTTCATTAATGAACTCTTCTTTAAAATCTTGCATTAAAATTTTATCTTTTTTACCAATAGCTCTTCTTACAATGTCTGCTTTACTTAAACTCATATTAGCAACTCTCTGTAGCATTTGCATAATTTGTTCTTGATAAACTATTATTCCAAAAGTAGATTGTAAAATATCTTCAATATTTTTGTCAACTGATAAATCTTTAATTCCATGATTTTTTCTTTCAATAAATAAAGGAATGTTATCCTGCGGACCTGGTCTATACAATGCACTTGTAAGAGCTATATCATCAATTGAGTCTACTTTCATTTTAATTAATACATCTGTCATTCCCACTGATTCTAATTGAAAAATTCCACTAGTATCACCTGATTTTAAAAGATTAAAAGTATTTTTATCATTTAAAGGAATATCTTCTAACTTAATATTTACTTTATTAATCATTTTAATATTTTTAATTATTTCTTGTATTATTGATAAATTTCTTAAACCTAAAATATCAGTTTTAATTAATCCAATATCTTCTAGATAGTTCATAGAAAACTGTGTTTGAGAAATACCATTAATTCCAATTTTGGTTGGAACAACTTTATATAATTCAACATCAGAAAAAACTACACCTGCAGCATGAGTACCTGTTTGTCTTGGTAATCCTATTATTTTTTCACTAATGTCAAAAATTTGAGGATACTTATCTTTATATTTTTTTAAAATCTCACTGTCTCTTAAAGCCAAACTTAAGTCTTTGACATTCTTCTCATTAATCTGTTTGCTCATATGATTAATGTCACTAATTGGTATATCAAAAACTCTGCCACAATCTCTTAATGCATTTTTAATTCCAATAGTTTGAAATGTAGTAATAGTTGCAAAATTATTTTTTCCATATTTGTTAAATAGATATTCCAAAATTTCTTCTCTTCTATCATCTTGAAAATCTAAATCAATATCTGGAAGTGTAACTCTTTCTATATTTAAAAATCTTTCAAAAAGTAATCCTCATTGAATTGGATCTAATTTAGTAATTTTTAATAAAAATGAAACTAAGCTTCCAGCAGCTGATCCTCTTCCTGGTCCATATAAGATTTCTAATCTTATTGCTTCGCAAATCATATCATGAACAATTAAAAAATAGTCTTCAAATCCCATTTTATTAATAATATCTAATTCATATTTTAATCTCTCTTTATATAAATTTTTGTTCAATTCTTTTTTTGATTCCAAATATTCTTCTAGAAACTCTTCACAAATTACTTGTAAATAATTTTGTGAGGGCATTTTTTTACTGTTTGGATATTTTAAAAAATGTTTTTTATAAACAAAGATATTTTCAAAATCAATTTGTGAATATATTTTTAATAGATTATTTTGATGATTTTCAATATTCATATAATTGGCAACTAAGTCCTTTGAAAAATAAAAATTTTTATCGACATTTTCTAACTCTGAAATTAATTTTCCCTCAGATATAGCTTGTAAAGTTTTATATACCGAAAATTCACTCTCACTTAAAAAATTAATAGGATTTGCAAAAACGGTATTACTATTTTTTGAAAAATATTTATAATTTTGCTTATTTATTCCAATATAAAAATTGTTAGCATTTAAGATCTTATTAAATTTATCAATATACTTATCAACATTTTCAATTGAAAAAATTGATATAACAATTAAGTCATCTGAAATTATATTTCAAAAAAAATTCTCTAATTTCTCTAAGTCTAATTTATCATTTTCATTAATAAAAGAGCTTATATGGCTTATTTGTTGATAACCATTATTGTTTTTTGCATAAATTAAAATAGTTCCAAAAGACAAATCAATGTTTAAACCTATAATAGGTTTAATATTTAATTGCTTTGCTTTTTCATAGAATTCGGCTGCACCATACATGGTTTTTTTATCTGCATAAAAACCATAACTCAAATTATTTAATTTTAAGAAATTCAAATAATCTTCAATTTTAATTGTTGAATTTAAGAAATTATAGCAACTATGAATATTAAGTAAATTTAAGTATTCCATCCTAATTAAACCTCACTTACTTTATTTTACATTATTAACAAAAAAACACCATTTATTGAAATAGTGTTTACGCTTTTCTTTTGTTAAAATCTTCAACTATAATATCATATGCATTATTAATCTTTGTCATTTCAGCTTGAGCTTCTAAGTTACCTGGATTTTTATCTGGGTGATATTTTTTAGCTAATTCAATATATTTTTTTTTGACCTCTTTTAAAGTTACCCCTTTTTGTAATCCTAAAGCTTGATAGGCTTGATTAATTTGAGATTCTCCTTTATAAAAATCAGTATATGATTGCGATTGATCAAAACCCTGATCTTTTGTTTCATCATCAAAATAACGACTTTGATTATTATTTCTATTATTTTGATTTGGTCCGCCTCTTCTTTTTTTTCTACTGAATAACATATCAATAAGTAAATAAATAAAAATAAAATTGATTATTCTTCAAAGTAATTTAAATAAATCATCCATCAATTTCTCTCTTCTCTAAGTAATAACAAGCCAAACTATTAGTAAAACTATTATTAATAATATTATTATATATGCTGCAATTTTATAAATTAAATAATTTGTTTTTCTTTTTTTACTTTTAATATTATTTTCTCAGTCTTTTTTATTTAATGGTGAAGTTTTTTCAATTTCAGAAATTGTTAATGAAGAATCTTTATAATTTTCTATTGCAAATTCTTGATCAACTCCCAAAGTTTCACTATTGACTATATTGCCATTGAAAACTCCAAATTTATTTTTTGCTAATTTCTTTTTATTTGTTTTCTTTTTCACATAATTCACCATCTTTTCATATATAAGTTTTTATTAAATTTGTAATTGTATAATCAATTAATTCATCTAAAAGTAAGTTCTCTTCTTGTTTTTGAGCAATAAAAGATTTAGGTTTTGTAACTGGATTTTTTGGGACATACATTGAACAAACGTCATCAAAAGGCAATATAGAGATA
Source organism: Spiroplasma cantharicola (assembly GCF_001281045.1). Classification (NCBI taxonomy): domain Bacteria; kingdom Bacillati; phylum Mycoplasmatota; class Mollicutes; order Entomoplasmatales; family Spiroplasmataceae; genus Spiroplasma; species Spiroplasma cantharicola. The sequence continues at coordinate 1,016,207 of NZ_CP012622.1, forward strand.
TTATACGTATCAATTTTTTTTGATATTTCAATAATTTCTTCTTTATCACATGTTAAGACTGGTCTCAAAATTGGCAATTTTGAAACTTCATTAATAACATTAATTGATTCAATAGTTTGACTAGCTACTTGCCCCAATGACTCTCCTGTTATAATTGCATTTGCCTTAATTAACTCACATAATTTATTTGCAATTCTTATAAAGATTCTTCTCATAATTGTTATTCTATAAGATTCTTCTTTTATATGCATTAATTCTTTTAAAATAATTGAAAAATCACAAATATAAAGAGAGAAATTACTCTGATTATATTTTTCTATTTTACTTGTTAATTGAAAAACTTTGTCCAATGCTTCTTTTGAAGTATGAGGTGGAGTCATAAAGTGTAAAAAATCAACTTGCATTCCTCTTTTTAAAGTTAAATAACTTGCCACAGGAGAATCAATTCCTCCACTTAATAAGGATAAGCCTTTGCCACTAACTCCAACTGGTAAGCCTTTTGAGGCTTTTATTCGTGAAGTAAATATAAAAGCACCATTATGCTTTATAATAACAGTTATTTTTAATTGTGGATTGTGCACATCAACAGTAATGTTTTGATTATTTTTAAGTATGCTCACTGCAATTTTTGTTTTTAAATCTTGAGAACTTACTTGAAAACCTTTATCTTTTCTTTCAACTTCAACTTTAAAACTTCCAATATGTTTACTTGCAACTTCCAAACATCTTTTTAATATTAAGTCTACATCTTTTTCTACAATTTCAACTATTGATAAAGAATATATACCAAAAATATTTTGTAATATATGACAAATTTCTTCTAACTTATCTGAATCCTTAATCTCCAAAACTAAACTGTTATGGTCTTTTTTATAAACAATAATATCTTTATATTGTTTTAATTTATATTTTATATTTTGAATTAGTTTACTAATAAAGGCATTTCTATTATTACCCTTTAATGTTAATTCTCCATATCTTATTAAAATGTTTTTCATTTATTACCTCTGTAATTTATCTTCTGTAATTTTCTTTAATTCTTAATAATGTTTTTAAAGAATAACCTATTAATTGATCAAGTTGTCTTGTTTTAAATAACCCTTCACAATCAAATATAATTTTTTCAATTCCTTCAATTTTACCTACATATCTTTCCAAATATATAATAATTTCTTGAGAAATATAGTCTAAAAAAATTGTATCATTTAAATCTCTTGCTATAAATAAAGTTTCCTGATTATATAATTCAACTTCATTTGATACTAATGAACGATCTTCTAAAGTTGATATTTTCTTTAACTTATCTGTAGAGATTTTTTGTAATTTAGCATGTATTTCTTGAATTGGTAAAATAAATTTTTCTAATTCTTTAATTGATTTATATTGATTTATTTTAACATCCAATTGATTTAAAATTGATTGAACAAAAATAATTTGATTTTCTAATGAATCAATATTTGTACTTTTACTTTCAACTGTTTTTGCAGATTTTTCTAAAGCAGTCATATCTTTTAATGATTGGTCCATAAGCTCAAGCATTTGAGATTTAATCTCAGATAAATTAATTTCATTTCCACTATTAGTTCCTAAATCAATTTGTGAAAATAATAAATCAGCTTTTGTTTTTGTTTTTCTAAAAGAAGATTTTGCATTTTCAAATTCATTTCTTTCCTTTGAAATCTGCTTTGAAATTCCTTCAACTTTTGCAAAATCTCTTTCAATATATCTTGATGATTGCTCAATACGGTCAAATTTATTTCTTATTTCTGGAGTTCTAACTTCAAAGAATGACTTTAAATTATCTTCATTTTCAACAGCACTTTTGAATACTGCAATTTGATTAAAGACCTCTTTTAAAGTTCTATTTGCTTTTTTAAATTGCAATTTCTTTAATTCATTATTAATTTTAACTCTTAATTTATCTACTTGATTTTCAAGTTCTGCATATTTCAATGCATTTCTTGGTAATTTTCTTTCAACAGGTCCAAAAGTAATATGTTTATTTTTTAAACTTATCATTAATTCTGGAATCACAGTTGTTATTGTTGAAATCACATATGGAATTGAATCTAAAAGTTCAATTAAAAAAACTAAGGCTTGATCAATTTTTAATAAATAATCTCAACTTTCCTTATATTTACCTTCATCTAATTTTAAATAGAAATCTTCAAATAGCTCATCTATTTGTTCAATAGTGTTCTTTAATTTTTCTTCATCTATGGCAACTTCTTTAAATGTAGTCATTATAACTTCATCTTTTAGTATTCTAAATAATTCTTTTTGAAATGTTATTGAATCTCTTTGAATAAATTCAATTTCAAGATAATTCATAATATCAATAAAAATATCATGAACATTCTTGTTAATATTTGTTACTCTTGAATAAATTGCTTCAAATTTTTTAACATTTTTTAAGTTAGGTAATGTATTCTTTTTATCTTCTAATAATCCAACAAAATCCACAAATATTTTTTGCAGTTCTTTTTCAAATAAAATTTCATATTTTGTTCTTCAAATCATTAGTTCCTTTTCAAAACTACCTGTTTCGTCAAAAATAATTGATATTCTATTTAGCCTATATTTTAAAGGAGATTTTTTTAAGTCATCAATTAAATCAATTGTTTTAGCAGCAACTTGAAGAATTTTTTTATAAATGCTTAATAAAATAAGAATAATGACTGTTGCCACAAGACAAGCTAAAAAAATACATAAAGCAGATATGTATATTGGATTCTTAAATAATTGATCAATATCCCATAATGATTTCATATAATACTTCCTTAGAATTAATTTCATTATATCATATACATAAATCTTGTTGTTTTTTTTCAAATATCTTATTTTTTACTCCTAATTTAAGATATAATTATTTTTGGTTAATCTGCAATTAAACACTGCAAAATAATTAGTCTATAACTTATTAAAAGTAACCCCTGCAGATGAAGGGCGAACTATAGACTTCCTTTGCTGGAGTTTAACTTTAGTTAGGATTTTCCAAAATAATATAATAAAAATAGAAAATTAAGAGGATTTAAAGTATGTCAAGATATACAGGCTCTACATTTAAAAAAGCTAGAAGATATGGATTTTCTATCTTAGAAACAGGAAAAGAGTTCTCAAAAGGTAAAAAAAGAACTACTGCACCTGGACAACATGGAGCAAGAAGAACAAAACTATCAGGTTATGGTCAACAAATGCAAGAAAAGCAAAAAGTTAAATTTATGTATGGTTTAACTGAAAGACAATTTAGAAATACTTATGCAAGAGCTAAAAAAATTAAAGGAATTACAGGTACAATTTTCTTACAACAATTAGAATCAAGATTGGATAATGTAGTTTACAGAATGGGATTATCATTAACAAGACAAGGTGCAAGACAATTAGTGTCTCACGGACATATCTTAGTTAATGGGAAAAAATTAGATATCCCTTCTTATGCAGTTAAAATCGGAGATATTATTTCTGTTAAAGAAAAAATGCAAAAAAATGACAAAATTGTTGAAGCATTAGCATCAAATGTATCAACTGTTGAATTTGTAAAATTTGATAAAGCAAAATTAACTGGGTCATTATTAAGATTGCCAGAAAGAAAAGAATTAAACCAAGAAATTAATGAAGCATTAATTGTTGAATGATACAACCGTTTAATTAAATAATGAGTTAATTTGTAAAAGCATCTGAAATTAAATTAAGATGTTTTTTTTATATAAAGTTTAAGAAGTATTTACATTAAATCTAATTATTAAAAAAATTTCTACTAAATAGAAATTTTTTTATTGTCTAATTATTTCATTTTTGCTAAGATCTATTATTTTTGATGGTTTAGATTTTAACTCACCATCTCAGAAAATCTCACTTATTTTTATATTAAATAAATCTAACTCTTCTTTTTTTGTCAAAAAGTTATTTCCTGAATAATTGACACTTGTAGAAAAAATTAAACCAACTTTATTTATTATCTTTTTTAAATCTTTTCTTTTAACTTTTCTTAAAGCAATTGGTCCATTTTGTCCATCTATAATCTGAGTTAGGGGTTCTTTACTTTTACTATTGCTTTTGAATTCTTTACTAATTTTTGCAATCTTTTTTAGTTGCTTAAATTTTGAAAATAAAACAATCAATTTTTTTGAAGTACTTGATTTTTTTATTTCATTAATCTTTTGTTCATTTAATTCATCATATAGGGCACTAATACCATATATTGTATCTGTGGGTAGAATTACTATTTTATTCTCATTTAGAAGCTGTATAGCTAATTGAATATTTCTTTTACTTAACATTATTTTCTCTTTCTTTGATAATTATAAACAGAGTTTAAAACTATTGATTGAGGTGCTCATTTTGTAAGAGACTTTGCCATTTTATTGCTTCTACCTGTTATAATATAATTTTTTCTTTTAGTTTTTAAACCTGCCAGCAAACTTTTTTTTGCATATGTACTTGTTTTCATAACCTTAATAGTTGATTTATATTTAGCTTCTTTTTGATTGCTACTTCTATTTCAAAATTCAGTTTTTAAAGGCCCAGGACATAAAGTAATCACTCTTACTTTTGATTTAGTCTTTTTAAGTTCTGTATTAATTGCAACTCCTAAACTTCAGACATAAGCTTTTGAAGCATAATAACTTGAAAAAACTGGAGCTGGTGTAAATGCTGCCATAGACCCAATGTTAAATATTCTACCTCTATTTTTCTTTTGAAATTCTTGAACAAATAACTTGGTAAGTATATGTAAAGTCTTAATATTTAGATCTATCATATTTAGTTCTTGTTCTAAATCAGATTCTTCAAAAAATCCCCAAACTCCGTAACCTGCATTATTAATAACAATTTCAATATCAAAGTCTTTAGATTTTTCAAATAGTTTATAAGAGTTTTTAATATCGCTTAAATCTAAGTCTCATGATTCAACTTTTAAATCCAAATATTTGTCTTGTAATTCCTTAAGAGAACTTGTATCTCTTGCAACACCAATAATGTTATAACCTAATTTCAATAACTCTTCACAATAAGCATAACCAAGTCCTTTACTTGCTCCTGTAACTATTGCATATGCTTGTTTATTTTGATTTTTCTTCATCTTTTTTCTCCGTTGAACTATCAAATAAAACTTTTTTATTTGCTTTTATATAAATAAATGCAGAAATAATTGAAAGAATAGTTGTTAAATACATCGGTATTATTACAACTTGATTAACTCAACCATATTCTCCCATACCCTCTCAACATTGAATACCTAAGAAAAATAAAATTGATAAACCTAGCATTTCAGCAGTTGCTCTAATTCTTCCCATTTGATTTGCAGCCATTACCACTGCTGAATTTGCTAATACTTGTCTTACAACATCAATTATAAAGTCTCTACATATTAAAATTACACACATTCAAATTGGAATTATTTTAAAACATGCAAATATAATTAATATGGCATTTGTTAAAAGTTTATCTGCTATTGAGTCAAAAAACTTACCAAAATTTGTAACCATATTGTACTTTCTTGCAACATAACCATCTAACATATCAGTTAAGCTAGCAATGATGAACAGTATTCCTGCTATCAAATATGTTAATGTTAAATTATAATTTCCAATGCTAATAACAGTTAATTTTAATGCTGGCACCCCACTATATATAGGTTCTACAGGGGTTAAAAGTAATAAGATAACTATTAAAGGAATTAAAAGTATCCTTATTAATGTAATTTTATTTGCTAAATTCATAAAGAAGCCTCTTTTCATTCTATCTTATTATAATATAACACTAACAACTAACCTATGAATATTTAAATATTTAGATATTCATATATGATAGAATATAAAAAATGAGGAATTTTATGGGAAATTTCATAGATGAAAAATTGTATATAGCTTTGGACGAAAGTGGAAAATTGAATAAAAATGACATTGCTAATTTTTTTATTGTTGGTGGTTTTTTGTATTCTGATAAAGACCTTGTAAAGACTAAAATACGTTTGATTGAAAATGAAATTAAAAATAAATATAACATTCCTAAGAACTTTGAATTAAAAGGTAATAAATCTGATGAACTTGCTATGGTAGATTTTATTAATAGAATTTTTGATGAAATTGGAGATTGCATTTACCCCATTTTTTCTGTTGTTTCTAGAAAAGAGCTAAGTGAGCACTTTACTGTTAATGAAATGTTGGCATATGATTTCTTTGTTAATAACTTAATACATTTTAATTCTAAATTGTTTTCTTTTGAAGAAAAATGTAAAAGAATTTTTCTCTTAATGGATGAAAGAAACTTAAAGAAAACTGAATATAACCAATTGGAAAATTTGTTGAAAACTAATTATATTGAAAAACCCTATACTATAAATACTTATTATTTATCTAGTAAATTAACTGATGTTATTAGACTAGCTGATATTTTGGATCATGTAGTCTATACTTTTTACAATAATCCAAACTCTGAAAAGAATGAATTATTTCAAACAAAAATAAAAAAGGAATATCTAGAAAGAATTAAAAATGGAACAATTTATTATCCCTTTAAAAAGTCTTACTTTAAAAAAATTAATGAAATGAACAAAAAATAAAAAAACTGATATATTTACATATCAGTTTTTTTATTTATAAATTTAAATTTTTAATCCTGCTTGAGCTATTACATTAGAAAATATCTCAACATTAACTATTAAACCCATATGTTCTGCATTTGCTGATGATAATTTAACAATATCATGAACTCAGCCATATTCATCAATAAGAGCATTATAATCAATAAAATAATCTAGCCTTTTAATTTCATCTTGTTTAATCAAAACTTCTTTTGCCAAAACTACAATCTCATTAATATTTTCACAAGGTATTATTTTTTTAAAACAATTTAAAAGTTCTTCGACTTTTAAATTATCTAAAAATCTTGATGGGAGATTTTCGTACTTATTTAAAACTCTTTGACAATTTGATGTCAGTTTTCTTATAACAAATTTTTCATTTAGATCAATCAATTTTACATCAGATTGAGAATGTTTTAAAAAATTTAGATCAGTAAAAGATTCTTTAACTTTCTTAAAAGCTTCAAAAGCAGATGACAGTAAAATCTCTGTACTTGCATAAAGCTTATGATCAACATTTGATCTTGTTAGCAATTCTTGATTCTCTTGTCTTAATATATTTACTTCCTGAATAATCGAATCAATCATATCTAAATTATCGGTAGTTATTTTTTCTATTAAATCTTCTGAACCTAATTTTATGTTTTTGTTATTTATTTTTAAGTCTTTAAAACACTCTTCATTAAAATAAATTAAAATTTCCCCTAAAGTTTTTTTCAAGATTAAATTAAAATTCATAATTGAATACTCCTATAAAATTTCTATAATAATATATTTTTTCTTACCTTTTTTAACAATAATAAAATTATCTACTGTTGTCATTTTTTCATTAACAATAGTTTTTTCATCAAATTTATTGCTATTGTTAATTCAAATTGCTCCTTCATTAAGAAGTTCTCTAGCTTCTCTTTTTGAACTGGCTATTTTTGACTCCACTAAAAAATCAACCATTTCCTGATTTTTTTTAACTTGCACTTTCTCCATAGAATTAATTATTGATAATAATTCTTCTTTTTTTAAATCAGATATATTACCACTAAATAAAGCTTGAGTTATTTTTTCAGCCTTTTTTAAACCCTCTGGTCCATGAACAAAAGTTGTAATTTCTTGAGCCAATTTTTTTTGCATTAATCTTTTAAAAGGCTCTTTAGCATGTTCAATTTTAACTTTTTCAATTTCTTTTAATGAAACAGTAGTTAAAAATTTAAATAATTTTTCACAGTCTTCATCATCTTGATTAATAAAAAACTGATAAAATTCATATTCACTTGTCTTATTTTTGTCTAACCAAATTGCTCCTGATTCAGTTTTTCCAAATTTCACACCGTCTTTTTTTGTTAAAAGATTCATTGTTATTCCACAAGCTTTTGAATTTTCTCTACCAATTTTACTTGCTATATAATCAATACCACTTGTGATATTACCTCACTGATCTGATCCTCCAATTTGCATTCAGCAATTATGATCTTGATATAACTTGTAGAAATCATATCCTTGAAGCATTGTATAAGAAAATTCTGTAATACTTAATCCCTTTTCAATTCTAGATGAAATATTTTCTTTTGCTAATAAATAAGCTAAATTAAAATCTTTACCAATTTCTCTTAAGAAATCTATTAAAGACATTTTCCCCAATCAATCATTATTATTAACAACTTTAATATCAGGTATTAAAAAATTTAATTGTTTTTTAAGATCTTTAACATTTTCTTCAACTTGTTTTAAAGTTAATAAATTTCTTTCTTCACTTTTAAAACTAGGGTCACCTATCATTCCAGTTCCACCACCAAGTATTGCTATTGGACTAAAACCAAATTCCTTAAACCTTTTTAAGTTAATGATTTGAATTAAGTGACCAACATGAAGTGAATTGGCTGTTGGATCAAATCCACAATATAATCCAGCTCCTTCTTTTTGAGCTTTAATTATTTTTTCTTCATTTGTGTATTGCTTGAGTAACTCTCTTGCTTCTAGTTCTTTTAAAATACTTTGCATTTTACTTCTCCTTTTTAATTTTTGGTTTTGCTTTAACTTTTTTTGAATCGCCATTTTCATAAACATCATCGCTCATGCTTATTGATACATCTTTTACTTTTGAATAAACGTCATCTGCTTTATCAATAATGTCAACAGTTATTAAAGCTAAGTCCTTAGCAATAATTTTTACATTATCAGATTTAGAGATTTCTTGACCAATTTTAACTGTTGCTTGACCAATTTTTTGTAAAGCTTTAAATGCTAATTCCTTTGTTTTGGCTGCATCTAATTCATCACTTGCTTGTCTAATATTTGAAAGTTTCATTTCAACATTAGCAACTATTTCATCACTTTCATTTCCTTGAGATTTTTCTCAAGTTTCTTCAATAGTAGTAATTAATCTTTTTATTTGTGGTCTATATTTTTTTAAATAATCAACAAAGTCAGCTCTAATCTCAACACCTTTTTTTGGAGCTAACATCATTCCAATAAAGACTCATGAGGCAAATCTTATTAACTTAAACATATTTTAAAACCCCCTCATTCTAGTCTTTTGAATTAGCAAATTCTCTTAATTTATCCACTAGTTTATAAACAACATCTTTATTTTTAGTTGCTACTTTAACTCATGATTTAACATTTCTTTTAGCAAAAGCATCAAAAATATCTGCATAATTTGTAACTCTTGCAACAGTATCAACTGTTGCATTTAACATTTCTGATTTATAAGTTAAGTCCTCAAAAAAATAATCAACTTTTTTAGCAGCTATTCCTACTTTTCTTAAAGTGATTATTGTATATAAAGTTAAAATTATTGCTAATGCTAATAGAATAATTATCATAACTGTTTGTGTTTTTTCAACTGCTGTTGCATAAATTAATGTTAAATTCATATATAAAATCTCCTAATAATTATTAAAATTATATAACACTAATGTGCCTTTTCAAAAACAAATTGACATATAAAAATACTTGATAATAAAAATCTATTCATCATCAAGTATTCCCAATCTTTCCATTCAATTTTCACTTTTTCTTATTGAATTTGCTTTAACTTCTTTTTTTATTTGATTTGTTCAAGTAGCTCTATTTTTATTTCTTAATTCAATAAGTCTTCTTGCTCTTTCGGTTTCAGCATTATAGGCTTTACTGTAAATATGTTTTCTTCTATCTCTAAGAGATACATTTTGTTCTCTCAATGCAATGGTATCTATATTATCATGGACTTTATCAAAGGCTTTTAAATATTCTTCTTGTAACTCTACTGTTTTTTCTAATTGTTCTGTATCTTCTTTAAAAATTAAACTGCCAATTTTTCTATTAGTTTTTAAAATTAATCTTGATAATTTTTGTTCTTCTTTTAAAAGTCTTTTTTCAAAAATTTTGCTTGATTTATCAAATTCTCTATACTCTGATTGAATATTTGTAATTGTTTCTTCTATTTCTTTTTGCTGTTCAGGACTAAAAGGAAGGTTCTTTTTCTTTCTTGGTTTTATAATATCTACTTTTTCTAATTGAGAATTTTTAGTCTTTCTTTTTGGAACATAAAAATCATTAGCAGTTGATTGTGAGCTCATTAATATATTACTATTTTTAATTTCTTCAAGTCTTTTTTTTGTCTCATTTGTTTCATAAGTTTTCTTATTTAAAATGAAATCATCATTTTTCTTGTCCATTTAATTTCACCCTATTTCTTTTTACTCTGAGTTCTTCTTGGTTTAATAAGTTCTAATTCAGGTTTTCTATTTTCTTTAGTACTATCTCTAAGTAATTTATCAAATTCTTTAAGCTTTTCATCAAGATATTGGTCCTTTTTACTTTGATCTTTAAATTTTTTTGAATCAATCTCTTGTATAGTTAAATCAATCTCTTCTTCTATATTTCTAAATTTTACTTTTTTAATCTCTAATAATTTATTTTTTAATTCTTGCTCTCTAGTAATTTCTTGAATATGAGAATAAGAATGCAATTTTCGTGGTACTTTAAAAATTCCTTTTACAGTTCGATTATCTTTTTCCACATTTAAATTTTCAATAATTTCATTAGTTTTAAAATTTGAAGATTGTCTTTTTTGTTCTTCTCGTTTACTTTGAACTTCTTGGGATAATCTTCTTACTCTTTCTAATTCACTTTCTACTGGTTTACTTGTATGTTTAGAATAGAACTCCTTTGCTCTATCAGCATAACTAACTGTATTTTTTTTAATTTTTTCAACATCAGTGTATAATTCTTCATCAACACCACCTGTTTTTCTTAAATTTTCTATTTTTAGTAATTTAGCAATTACTGGGTCGTTTTCAAGTACTTGAGTTTGAATGTCTTGCGAGTTTTTTCTAGCACGGTCAATAATTGAACCTAAAACTCCCTCTCTTTTTTGAGGTGTCACTTTTTGAGCGCCAACAATTTTTCTTAGTTCTTCTAACTTATTTCTTACAGAAATATCTACATCACCAGAAACTTCAGTATTATCTAAATTCGAAGATGAAGAGAAATTTTTAGATATTTTGCTAGCGGCAGGATCATCTGAGAATAATGGTTCCATATTCAGCAAAGGGTCATCATTATATGTTCAATGATTTGGAGTTCTTTCCTCTTGCTTTTGATTAGAGTTTTCAATTACTTTGATTTTATCTTTATTTTTAGTTTTTTTATTTTTAAACAAATTCATTAGAAAACCACCTTCTATACAACATTACATATATTTTATACTTTTTATCTTGTTTGAAAAAGTATTTTCTCTACCAAATTTAGATTGCTTTTTTCCATCAATTAATACAATATCACCTGTAAAACCTATTTTATTTTTGGTAATTGCATCTCCTACACCATAAATATCTACAGGAACACTATTTTCTTCAAAATATCTAATCTTATATTCATCAAAACCAGATGAAACAATAATCTTTACATTTTGATGGCCATTCAAATCCAATTTTTCTCTTAACATTTTTACTAAGGTAGGATTTACACCATGTAGTTCATTATCTTTTTCTTTCAATTTTAATAAGGATTTATCAACTAAATTTGGAGAAGTATCCAATCTTACAGCAAAAATTTCATTTTTAAAGTGATTACATACCATTAGAGAGTCATTTATACAATCATTATTATAATCAACAAGTGCAACTAAGTTATTATTAGGAAAAACCTCTTTATAAGCCTTAGTAGCTGCAATTAAGTCACCATTAAATGAAGCAATTAATGCATGAGGCATTGTTCCATTCAATTCCACTTCTTCTTGCAAATATTCAAAAGAAGCATATGTAACTAAATTTTTAATACCACCAACTGTTGATGCATAACCATCAACTTGCTGATTTGTATAATAATCCATTCTATCATTCATATTTAATACTTTTTTGCCATTTGCAGCAATTGAAATTTTTCGAGCATTTGTTGCAACTGTTGAAGCTCTTGAAAGAATACCATCAAAAAGACCTTCAAAATGGGCAAAATCATTGTAATTTCCTGTTATTTTTAAAACCGGTTCTAGTGGTTCTACTATATCACCCTCATCAACTGCTTCAACTTTAAGATTTTTAATTTTTGATAATCTTAAGATTTCTTTTATGATTTCAATACCACAAACTACTGTATTTTCTTTTCTTTGAAATCATTGCATTGTTACTAATTGATTAGGCTTAAATTTACTAAGAATTTCTCTAGTTTTTTTAAAATAATCAGCTGAATAGTAATCTTCAAATATTCTCAAATCAATATTGAATTTATTTTTCATTTAAAACACCCCAAATTGATTTACCAATATATGTATCATCAACTTCTCATTCCATAATTCCATCTTTATTATATTTTTCATCATTAATTTCTAATTCTTTTGCAGAACATAACATTCCAAACGAGTCTAATCCTTTAAGTTTGCCAGCTTTAATTTGACTGCCATCGGGCATTCAAGAATCAATTGTAGCCAAAGTTGTATAGATATCTTTTCTTGCATTTTTTGCTCCACAAATAATTTGAATTTCTTCTTTACCAGTATTAACTTTACATTTTGATAAATGAGTTTCAGGAATTTTTTCACATTCTGTTATTTTTGCAATAATAAACTGTTTTTCAAATTTAATATCTCCAAAATATTGCTTTAAAATAGGCCTAATTTTTTGTTGTAATCTTTTATCTTCCAAATAAAAGTTTTGCTTTGAATTGAAATTAAGAATGTTAAATCCAGCAATTTCTTGATTATGAAATAAAACTGCTAAATTTGAGTCTGTTTTTGTTTCAGTAACTTTTTTATTACTTAAAATAACTGCTATTGTATTAAAGTTTCTAATATATTTTATAAATAATTTCATATCAATTACCTGGCTTTTCTATTGGAATAATATCAAAACAATTATATAATATATTAAGTCTTTTATATAGAGGAGGAATTATGAAAATTGCAATTTTAATTGACTCTTCTTGTGGGATAAAGAATACAAAAGATTATAAAGACTTGTATTTGATTCCATTAATGATCACAAAAGAAGATGGACAGCAAATAGCTGATGATGAAAATTTAAGTACTGATGAGTTTTATAAATTAAATGACTCACAACTTTTAAAAACTTCACAATCTATTCCAGGTGATGTTATGACAAAATGAGATGAATTATTAAAAGATTATGACCAAGTAGTTTGTTTATTACTTTCAAAAGGCCTTTCAGGACAGTTTAATACATTCAGAATGTTTTCTCAAGAAGATAAATATAAAGATAAAATACATGTAATTGACAATAACGGTGTAAGCATTGTTATTAAACGTCAATTAGAATTAGTTCAAAAACTAATTCAACAAGGAAAAAATGGACAAGAAATTAGAGATATCATTGAAACACATTACAATGATATCCACGGTTATATTATTCCTAAATCTCTTGTTCAATTAGTTCGTGGTGGAAGAATAAGCAAAGCTGCCGCAGGACTTGCTAAAATATTAAAAATCACTCCAATATTAAAATATAATGGAGAAATCGATAAACAAGGAAAAACCAGAACTTTTAAAAAGGCTGTAGAAGAAGCATTAAAATTATTAAAAGCTATGTATCCTGAAAATAAAAAAATTGATATTTCACATTCAAGAACTGATGAAGAAACTATCAATCTTGTTAAAAAATTAGTAACAGATGCTGGTTATGAGATTGGATTGTTAGATGATCTAGCAAATACAATTATTTGTCATACTGGTAGAGAAACGTTTGCTTTTATGCCGTTTCAAATATGAGGAGAAGAACTATGAAAATAGCTGTAATTACTGACTCATCGTGTGGAATTAATGATATAAGCAGTATTAAAGACCTGTATTTAGTTCCTTTAATGATTACTAAAGAAGATGGAGAACAAATAGCTGATGATGAATTATTTAAAGCAAATGACTTTTATAATTTAAATGATTCACAACTTTTAAAAACTTCACAATCAATTCCAGGTATTATGATGGAAAAATGAGATGAATTATTAAAAGATTATGACCAAGTTGTTTGTTTATTACTTTCAAAAGGTCTTTCAGGACAATTTAATACTTGCAAAATGTTATCAAATGAAGATAACTACAAGGGAAAAGTATTTGTAGTTGATACAAATGGTGTAAGTATAATCTTAAAAAAACAAGTTCATTGAGTTTTACAATTAATTAAAGAAGGAAAAAATGGACAAGAGATATCTGATATAATTGAAAAAGCAAATAAAGACTTTAGAGTATTTATTATTCCTAAATCATTAACTCAATTAGTTCGTGGTGGAAGAATAAGCAAAGCTGCCGCAGGGCTTGCTAAGTTTTTAAAAATTACTCCAATATTAAAATATAATGGAGAAATCGATAAACATGGAAAAACTAGAACTTTTAAAAAAGCAATTGAAGAATCATTAACAGGACTAAAACACTTTAGTAATAAAGACACAATTGATATTTCATATTCAAGAGTTGATGAAGAAACTCTAAATATGGTAAAAGAAACAGTAATAAAATTTGGATTTAAAATTGGATTTTTAGATGAAATGCCTAATACTATTACTTGTCATACAGGTAGAGAGACATTTGCATTAGGAATTTGACTATAAAAAAATAAGGAGAATATATATGAAAATAGGAATATTAGTAGATAGTTCTACTGGTTTCATTCCAGAAGAACATAATTCAAAACTTATAAGGGTAATACCATTGCATTTAATTGTTAATAATAAAGACGACTATTTGGATACACCAAAAGTTATTAAAGATAACGACTTGATGAAAATTCTTGCAGGAAATAATCGTACTACAACAAGTCAAGCCTCACCTGGTGAGCTAATGGAAAAATATGATGAAATGTTAAAAGAATTTGATCATATAATTCATATGACAATTCCTTCAAATTTATCAGGTATGCATCAAACAGCTGTAATGTTAGCAAATGATGACAATTATAAAGGAAAAGTTACAATTATTAAGCATTTCCTAGCAGCTAATTGTGTACAGTTATTAGCATTAAAGTTTGAAGAAATGATAATGGATGGTATTAATGATATTTCGAAATTTCAAGAAGAAACAGATAAATGAACTAAGGACACTTGAATTGCAATTATACCAAGTGATCTAAAAAAATTTGCCGAAGGTGGTCGTGCTAATTCACTTTTAATAGCAATTCTTAAATTTATGAAGACGAAAGTTTCAATTCAATGATTAGAAAAACCAAAAAAAATTGGTATGGGAAGAACATATAAAGCAGTTTTAGATAAAATGACTACAGCTTTAAAAAAAGAAATGAAAAATGAATATGAGCTACTTCTTGTATCATTAGAAGAAATAAATCATAAAATAATTGAACAAATCAGAAATTATCTATCAGAAAATAAATTGGAATTTAAAGAAGATAAAGTACCTACTGTTTTTCCTTGACATGCAGGTATTGATACAATAGCACTTATAGCAATTAAAAAAACATTACTACCTAAAAAAATAAAATAACTTTATGTACTTAATTAGAAATACATAAAGTTATTTTTTTTTTTTTTTTGGCAAGGGTAGCAGGACTTGAACCCACGACACTCGGATTTGGAGTCCGATGTTCTACCAACTGAACTATACCCCTATTTATAAAAAAATACCCAAAATATTATTTGGGTAAAATTTAGTTTTATATTTGGCAGGGGTAGCAGGACTTGAACCCACGACACTCGGATTTGAAGTCCGATGTTCTACCAACTGAACTATACCCCTATTTAAAAATACATTTTAATTATATCATTAAAAAATATTTTGTTTAAATTCAACATTATTTTATTTACAATTTTTACAAATTCCATGCAGCTCTAATTTAAAATGTTCTAAGCTCATATCTTTATTAGTTAATATCTCAGAAAATCTC
Source organism: Spiroplasma cantharicola (assembly GCF_001281045.1). NCBI lineage: Bacteria > Bacillati > Mycoplasmatota > Mollicutes > Entomoplasmatales > Spiroplasmataceae > Spiroplasma > Spiroplasma cantharicola. The sequence continues at coordinate 1,032,110 of NZ_CP012622.1, forward strand.
AAAAATAATTCACTTGCCAATGAAGGACTTTCTAAATCTTCTAAACTCCCACAATTATCACAAAAAATATGCATAAGTTGTGGTGAAATAGCTTCATAAATTATTTGCTTACCATTAATAGTGTTTGCAAATAATAAATGCAATTCCAAGAATAAGTCTATATTATTATAAATTGACATTACATTAACAGAGCCTAGATCTTTTTCAACCATAGAAATAACCTCATTAATTGTAAAGTGCTTTTTTGAAATTATAATATTTAACATAGATAATCTTACATCTGTAAGCTTAATTTTTTTACTTTTAAAAAGTTTTAAATATTCATTTAATTTATTTTCCATATATTATTTTTTTAATTTCTCAATTATTTCTAATAGGTCACTTACTTTTTTAATATTTAATAAGTCTTCATCTGAAACAGTAATATTTAATTTATCTTCTAAAGTAACAATCATATCCATTAAATCAAGTGAATCTAGACCCATTGATTTGAATTCTGTGTTATTTGTAATTGTACCTTTTGCACCCTTATTTGAAAGTGCCTTTTTAATTTCTTCAAAATAATTCATTTAAATCACCTCTAATAATTATAACTTAAATAAGTTTAAAATTTCAACTATATCTATGATTTACTCCTTGATAATTAACATAAATTTCTTTTGGGAGAGCTAAATTATCTACTCCAAACTTAATTTCAATATTATTATTTTTTGGTCCGAGTTTATTAAACTCAATTATAAAATAATATTTAAATTCATTTAAAATAAAGTATTTTTCCTTTGAAAAATTAATTATAAAAATTTTCTGTTCTAAATTAAAGTTAATTTTTAAATCTTTTTTTACAAAATCACTTTTTTCAACTACTGGTGGTTTATTAACTTCTTCAACTCCATTATTTTCTTCAATAACTGTATTAATTGATTTTATATAATAAAAAATTATAAATCCAAAAGTTGAAATTATTGATAGTAAAAGTATCAATAGGAATAAATACTTATATAATTTTTTGATTTTCATTTATATAATTAATAATACTTTCTTTTTCTTTTCAACCTATTGAATTAATTTCATCTATTTTATAATTTACTAAATAATTTAGTTTATTATTAATTTCTCTATCATAATTTATCTCATATATTCCTTTATTTAAGTTATCACAAATATAGTCTATGGATATTTCTCGTGAATTTAAATCTATGACTCTATTATAAATAATGGGGTTATTATATAAGGGATTTCATAAAATACCCCTTTCTCCATTTTCTGTTTCTTCAACTAAGCTTTTTGGAAAACTATATGAAGTAAAATTATCATTAGTTATTTCATAGTAATTTTCTTGATATGTAACTCTATCTTTAATTTTTTTTATATTATAATAATTTGAAAAATTAGTTACACTTTTTAATTTTGGAGTTGACTCTAATCTATTAGTTCTATTAGCACCTTGTAAAAACATTTCAATAAATAACTTCATTTTTTTTCCTAAAATTGATAATTCCAAATCATTTCATAATGAATAATCACTTTGTATTCTAATTTTAGGATCAATTGTATTTAATGAGTTTTGTTCAATTTTAATTTTCAAGTCATTTTTTATTAAGTCAAAATAGTTTTTTTTATATTTATTATTAAAATCAAAATTCAAATAGCCATAAGCTAAATTTGCAATTGTAACTGTAGAGTTATTAGTCTGATATATATTTTCAGTTAAATTTCTACGATCAATTTCAATAGTTCCATAATTGGTATGAGGTTTTAAATCATAACCTTCTACATTGTAACTAGCACTATAAGAAATAACTAACTGCTGTTGGCCATCCACTAAATTAGCAGGTATATTTAATTGCATAAAGTCAAAATCATTTAAAGTATAAGTTCTAAGTCTTTTACCTATTATCGTATAACTAGGGATGATAAGTAAATCTTCTTTGCCAACTTTTATATTTTCTACTCCTGTTGGTGTCTTTATATAAAATTGAATAGCTCCTGATTTAAAATTTATTTTTGTTTGGTACATTATAGGATTTTTAAAAAAATAGCTTCTAAAATAATCATAACCATTTTTGTTTGATAAACTTGGACGTACAAATAATCTATAATATTCTTTCTTGTTAACAATATATTTTTCATTAAAAAATACAGCATCTAAATTTAAAGTGTTGTTTTTAACTTCACTAACTTTTATAAATTCCTTATCTTGATGTTCATTTGTAAATTTAATTTCGTCTTTAATATTTATATCTAAAATAAAATCACCTCAATTAGGTTATCGCTCATTATTGATAAAAAAAGTCTCTTTTAATTAAAAAGAGACTTTAAATTCTTTAATGGGGCGTATAAAGGGAATTGAACCCTCGAGTGCCGGAACCACAATCCGGAGCGTTAACCACTTCGCCATATACGCCATAAAATATTGCACCTATTTATTATACTAAAAAGAGCAAAAAAAATACAACAATTTTGTTGTATTTTAAGAAACTGTTAATATTTCTGGTTTTTCAAGTATTGATTTAACTTTTGCTAAGAAATTTCCGCTTTCTGCAGCATCAATTATTCTTTGATCAACTGTTAAACTCATATGCATGATTGCTTTTATAGCTAATTTTTCATTATCAACTACTACAGGCTTTTTAACAACCTTTCCTACTCCAATTACAGCTGCATTTGGATAGAAAATTGTTGGAGTTGCTTGAATCGCACCAACAGTTCCATAATTAGAAATTGTAATTGTGCTTCCCTCTGCTTCATAATTTAAAAGTTCTCCTGCACGAAGTCTTGATGTCATTTCTTTAATATCAATTGCAACTTCTTTTATCGATAATCTATCAACAAATTTTAATACAGGAATAATTAAACCTTCACTTGTTTCTGTGGCAAGTCCAATATTGTGATATTTTTTAATAATTACCTCATTTGTTTCTGGGTCGTAACTTGAATTTAATCTTGGATATTCTTCAAGAGCAATTGAAATTGCTTTTGCTATAAATGAAATAGTTGTAAATTTTATATGATTTTGAGTTTGTTTTAACATATGCTTTAATTTTAAAATTGAACTCATATCAATTTCTGTTGAAATTGTTAATGGTGGAATAAAGTTTTGACTTAAAATCATTGATTTAACAGCTGAATTTCTATTTTGATTTATTTTTTCTCTTTCAATAACTTTGTTTTGATCATTAGATTCAAATTGCAAATAGCCAACTGAGTTATCTGGTTTATCCTTTTCAAAATTTATTTCTCTAATATTTTCTTTTTGTCTTTCCAACTTTTTAAAATCAATTTCTTCTTGTATAAGTTGCTCCTCTTCAAGTCTTTCTCTTTCATATTTTTCTCTAAATTCTCTTTCAACTTTTGCAATAATTTCTTGTTCTAAAATTAATCTTTCTTGTTCCTTACGTCTTTCTGCTTCCAATTTTTGTTTCTCTGCTTCTTCTTTAATTTGCTTTTCCTTTAAATCATTTGCAAAAAGACTAATTTCTTCCTTGATAATTGACTTTAAATCACTTGCACTTATATCTCTATTTGTAATTTTATTTTGATTCATATTTTGCATCATATTTTGCATTAACATATACTGCATCATCTGACCGAATGTATCTGGACCAGCATTAAAATTTGATTGTTGATTTAATTTTGAAGTTGCTGCATGTAACTGATTTTGCTCTTTTAAAGTTCTATGTAATTCTCTAATTTCAGATTTTAAAAAATCCAATGTTTCATCAGCAATTTTTTTATCATATACTTTCACAAGTTCATCATCCTTTTTACTTATTTCTGTTTTTATTTCTCTTTGAACAACTTTGGGAGTTTTTTCAGGAATATCATCTTTTTCAAAATCAACTGTACTTGAATTTTCAAGAACAAGAGAATTATCAAATTCATCGTCGTTTGCATTAAACTCCTCAGTTTCCATTGTTCTTAAATTTTCATTTTCTGAAAGTTTTAAGTGAATTTTTTTATATATTCCTTGCTCTTTCTCTTGATCTACATCTTGGTTTTTCTTCTCATTCAAAGCCTGATTATTTTCCTGACCTTTAATTTGCAACTCTTGAGTTCTTTCAATATATCGCTTTTCTGCTTTATACGCTGAATACAAATTTGTAGTTTTTAATCACTTTTCAAATTCAATTCTACCTTTTGGTGTCTCATTATATAATACATATGTTGTAGCTCCAGTTTCAGGGTCTTGATGTAAAACTTCTCTTAAAAATTCTGCTGGTATTCCAATTTCTTTTATTTTTTTACTAAAACTTAAATTGCCCTCAAGTAAACCTTGTTCAACAGCTTCTCTTCTTTTTCTAATAGAAGTAGAACTATCATCATTTTTAATAACACTTCATCTTTTTCTTGTATCATGAAGTTTAGATAATTTTGCTTCTGCATAATTTCAATTAGGTTTATAATTACTTTCCATTTTATTAAATTGATTTGAATTATCTTTACTCATTTTTGCCCCACTGAAATCAATTTCATTATTAGAATCTACTAATGCTGATTTTTCTTCTTTAAAATATGATTGATTTAATACATTATCTTGTTTATTAAGTGTCTGAGAATTATCTCTATTTTGATTTGTAATTTGAGAAGTTTGTTGTAATTGACTATTATTGTCATTCGAATGTTTATCTGGTCTGTCATTATTTTTAACTCTCTGATGGTCTAAAACAGCATTATTTTTGATAGCTATAATGTCTGATTCTAAAACTCTTGGATCTCCCCCTGCACTATTTAATTTTTCAATTCTTGCTTGAATAATATTTCTCATAATTAGTGGGCGACCTTTTTCATCAGTTTTTGACATTGCATTAATTTCAGCTGATGTATCTTTAAATTCTTTAAAGTTTTCCTCTTCAAGTAATTTTTCTTTTCTAGCTTGTACAAGTTGTCTAAATTTACTCATTCCACTAACATTATCTGTTGACAATAAGTTTTTACCATCTTCTCTAACTACTTCTTCTGGGGTAATTTTTAATAATTCTTCTTTTGAAAAATCTCCATTATAATTATTTTGAGGAGCATTTTTAATTGATTCTTTAATATTTGCTCTCATTTGAGCAAATTTATCCATTGATTGATTGTTTGATTCGCTCATATTGTTTTTTTCCTCTTGACTCTCTTGTGTTTTAATTGAAGTACTTTTAAATTCTTCTTTGATATTATTATTATTATTATTTGCTACTGTTGATTTAGTATTTTGATTAGATGATTCTTTTGTTATTTGCTGAGATATTAAATTTTTGTTAATATTACTTTCTTGCAAGTTTTGTTGCTTAGTTGTAGTTTCTTTATCAATGATCTTAGAAACTTCAATTCTTTTAAAACTTTCTCCCTTATATTTTTTAATTTCTTCTTCTCCAATTACAATATTTGCCAAAATACTACCATTTTTAATAGGACTACCTATTTTAATTGTTTTTGCAATAAGACCATTATAATTAGACTTTATCTTAACTTCTTTACCATCTTCTAGTTCAACCAGAGCAAAATCTTCACCAAAAACAATTTCTTCTCCAGAAAATAATCATTTTTTTAAAATAGCTTTAGATTGTAAATTTCTAGCTCTTAGATGTACCATAATATGACTGCCCCTTTAGTATTTTTATATACCACCTATTATTATATAAAAAATAAAGGCAAATTCCTACCTTTATTAGTTAACATATTTAGTTTTAAATATTAATACTCCATTTTTTACAAGTTTTTTATAACGTTCTGCTTCTCTTAAATTATCTTTAACATAGGCTCTGTCTTTATAATTAATTGACAAAATTCATCTTTTAATTTGAATTTTATTGTTTTTTTCAGCTAATTTACTATTTTTAATAGAGGCAATTTTTAACTTACGTTCGAGAAGTTTATTTTTAATATAATCTCTTTTTTTAGCTTTTCTTTCATTTTTCTCTAATACTTTAATTCCTTTTAAAAAGACTTTATATTCAGTTTTTTTGTGAATTAAATTCATTTTAGCTTGATTTTTAATAGTTACTTTTTTTAATTTCTGTTTTTGGATACGATATGCATGTTCTTCTCTAGTGATCAATTTTCCTTCAATATCATGTCATCTATAAAATTTACCATTATTTCATCTTAAATAAATAAATTGTAAACCCACCACTATTAAAGTTATACATAAACAAGCAAATAAAAAAGTAGATATAACCAATCATTGTGGGCCAAAGCTTTCTCTAGCAATAAACTTTTGCCCATCAACTGTATATGATAATTCATATTGGTGGATATTTAAAAATCAATATGGATATCACATTTGCTCAGTAAAGTGTCTTGTTTTATCAATAACACCATTTTCAGGACTTCAAATGTTATTTCAAAAATAATCATAACCAGAAAATGCTGAGCTAATATTGCCACTTGGTGGACTATATATTCTTGAATAAAATTCAGGCGAATAAAAATTATATCTTAATTCTCCTCTTATCATTGTAAAAATCAAATATCCTGTTGGATATAAACAATTCATTGGTAAAGAGAATTTTGAATATTTTCTAGGAGAATAATACTGATCTCCACAAGAAAAAATAAAGTAACCAATCATAATACTTGGAATAAAGATATGTAGAACACTAGTAGAAACTCAACTGGATGGATAATATGCACCCATTTCATCAACAGATGCAAGAAGTCCAAATCAAAAAACAATCATAGTTAAACTTATATATACTGTCATTGCTAATTCTACTGAGAATGGCGGTTTTGTGTTATATATTTTTTTCATAAAAATTGCCATTGCTAAATAGAAAACTACAGCATAATTTGATTGAGTTGTAAAAAATGAATAATATATATTTAATCTTTCTAAAGTAGGAATCCCTTCAAGATTCTTTTTAGGTGAATATATTTGTAAAACAAAATCGAACGCTAAAAAAGCAACTAAAACCATTAGTATCATTACTTTTAAAGAAAATTCAAAATCTTTATTAAATTTCATAATATATCACCTTATTTCTCATTGTAAAAATTATATCTAAATACAATAAAAAAACCAAACTGATATACTACTATTTGTATAAGATATTATTTATAAAAATTTTAGAGTTTGATTACAAATCATTAACTCTTCGTTAGTTCTAACTTTTAAAATTGGCATTTTTGATTTAGCAGATGAAATTACTAAATAATCAGAATATTTTTCATCATTTAAGTTTGAATCAATATTTAAATCAAGTAAACCACATTTTTGAGTTACTTTTTCTCTAATAACTCCAGCATTTTCTCCAACTCCAGCAGTAAATATAATTCCATCAATTTTATCATTTATTTGGTTAGCAAATTTAACTATGAAATCAGCAACTATTTGAGTATATAATTCAACAGCTAATGATGCTTTTTTGTTTCCTTTTTCAGCAGCTGCAATAACATCTCTCATATCACTGCTTACTTCACTAACACCTTGTAAACCAGATTGCTTATTTAAAATATCTGTTATTTCATAAATATCTTTTCCAGTTTCTTTTGAAATATATTGAATAATTGAAGGGTCAATATCTCCACTTCTTGTTCCCATCATTAATCCTGCTAAAGGAGTTAATCCCATAGTTGTATTATATGATTTACCATTTTTAATAGCACAAATACTTCCACCATTTCCTAAATGACAAACAATTAAATTTAATTTATCTTGTTTTTTATTAAAAATTTCTTGAGCTTTATACACAATATATTCATAACTAATTCCATGAAAACCATATTTTCTAACTTTATAATCTGTATATCATTTATATGGGGTTGTATACATATAATTGATTTCTGGCATTGTTTGATGATATGATGTATCAAAACATCCTACAAGTTTAGCATTAGGTAAACTTGCTTGAAAAGCATTTATTGAAGTTAATGCTCCTGGATTGTGTAAAGGTGCTAACCTAATATTGTCTTCAATAGTTTTTTTAATATCATTTGTTAATTCAACTGTTTTAACAATTTTATCACCACCGTGAACTACTCTAAAACCAATTCCTTTAATATCTTCTGGTTTACCAATAACTTTTAATTCAGTAAACTTACTTAAAATTAATTTAACTGCTTCTAAATGATCCTTCATTTCACTTTCAAACACGTGTTTTTCACCATTAATTTCAATTGTTAATTTGCCATCTACTGAAATTCTTTCTGCTAAACCATCTAAAGTTGAAATTGGGTTTTTTATATCTTTTATATTAAATAATTTGAATTTAATTGAACTACTTCCCGCATTTACTACTAAAATCATTATTTATCTCCTCCATTAAACATTGATGTATATATTGTTACAATTGATGTTTGCTTAATATCTTCTAAAGTTGCTCCTCTTGAAAGGTCATTTACAGGTTTATTTAAACCTAATATAAATGGGCCAGCTGCTTGAAAATTACCAAACCTTTGAGCAATTTTATATCCAATGTTTCCAGAGTTTAAATCTGGAAACACATAAACATCTGGGTGTTCTTTTGTAATTTTTGTTGTTGGGTATTTCTTAACTCTTACACTTTTATCAAAGGCAGAATCAAATTGCATTTCTCCATCAAAAATTATTCCTTTTGTTGATTTTGCTTTTAATAAATTAACTGCTTCTTTTACCTTATCTACACTTGGCCCCATTCCTGAACCACTTGTTGAATAACTTAACATTGCAACTTGCACATCTTTTTCATTTAATTGTTGAGCAAAATCAGCTGACATTGAAGCAATATCTGCTAATTGGTTTGCATTTGGGTCAACATTTAACGCGCAATCTGTAAATAAATATATTTCCTTTTCTTTTGACATTAGAAAAACAGATGAAGCTATTGAATACTTCTTGCTTGTTTTAATAATTTGTAAAGCTGGTCTTAATGTATCAGCTGTTGTATATTCTAAACCACAAATCATTGCATCAGCTAAATCTAATTTCATCATCATCACTCCAAAATAAGTTCTTTGATTCATTAGTTTCTTTGCCGTAGGTTCATCAGCCTTATCTTTTCTTACTTCTAAAAAGACTTTAATCATTTCTTGTTTATCATACTCATCAATAATAACAACTTGTATTTTTTCATGTAATTTATTTGGTACTTCACTCTTTGTATTAAAAAGTAATACTGGAATTGCTAAATCATTTTCTACTAAAAATGTTGCATTTTGTTGTATTTTTTCTTGAGTTCCTTCTGGAAAAACAATTGTTTGTTTCTTTTTAATTGCTTTAATTTTATTTTCTATTTCTTTAATTGATCACATAACTATTCCTCGCTTTTGTATTTTTCTATTTCTTTTAATAAAGTTGATGAAATTTTTCTATTTTTATTATCAGATAAAAATAAGATTGTTTCTAACTCATCATAAATACTTTTATTTCCATCATAAAGTTCTATTTCATAATCCAAAGTCTGAGAATCTCTTATTCCCCTTACAATGTATTTTATTTTTCTTTGTTTTGCAAAGTCGGCAGTTAATTTATTTTCATTTATTTCAATTTTTACATTTTTTAAACCCTTAATCATTGATTTTATTTTTTCAATTCTTTGATTCAAATCAGGCTTTTCACTTTTTGAAATATTTTTTGTAATAACAACAATCACTTCATCAAATAGTTTTGCAGCTTTTACTAAAATATTTAAGTGTCCTTCATGAAAAGGATCAAAACTTCCTGGATAAATGGCCTTTTTCATATTAACCCTTCCTTAATACATTTATAATTTTATATTTATTTTAGGCAAAAAAGTGTCTTTATTTTATTTTATGTAATAAAATAAGGACAAAAGGAAGATAATAATGAAAATACTACTAGTTGATATTGGAAATACAACTGCTGATTTCCGTTTGTGAGATAAAAATACTAATAAACTAACAAAACTAATTAGACCAGAAACTAAAGACCCAAAATGAAGAAGAAGTAAAGTACTAAGTAAGTATTTTTTAGATAATAAAATAAAAATTGACAAAATTAGTTATGTCTCTGTTGTGCCAGAATGAAATGATATTATGAGAGCTTTAGCAAATAATGTTGGTGTAGAAATCTCAAATTTAAGAGATGATTTTGATATTCAAAAAGAATTATTTAAAGTTGATAATATTAATAAATTAGGAGCAGATTTTATATCTAATTTTTATGGTGCAATTGAAAATTACAAATTTACAAATGGAGCCATAATTTCTATGGGTACAACTTCCACTATTGCAATAATTAAAGATAAAGAATTGCAAGGAACTATAATTTGTCCAGGATTAAAAAATTCATTAAATTGTTTAATCTCAAGTGCAGTTCTTTTACAAAATAATGATTATCAAAAATCAAATAAAATTTATGGAACAAATACAATTGATGCAATAAATATTGGTGCATTTAATGCCCATTACTTAATGTTAACTTCAATGATTAAAAAACTAAATTTGGATTTTGCTATTTTTACAGGTGGAAATTCAATTCAATTTGAAGAGGATATACTAAAGGATGGCTATATCTTTGATGAATCTTTAATATTCAAAGGGCTTATAAAACTCAATAAATAAAATTATAAAAGTTTTTATTTAAAATTTTTAAATTGCATTTAAAAATTTTAAAGTATCTTGGGCAACTAGTTCTTTATCTATATCAAAAAGTATTTCATGTCTTAAATTTTCATAAATTTTTAAACCTACTTTTAATTTAGCTTTTTTAAATTTCTTATAAGTTTTAATAACTTTTTTACCATATTGACCAACTGGATCATTAGATCCTGATACTAAAATTATTGGCAAATCTTTTCTCATATTTGAAATACTTTTTTTATTTTGGATATATAAAAGTCCTTCAAATAAATCTTTAAAAGCAGAAGTTGTAAAAACTTGTCCGCATAAAGGGTCTTCAATAAATTTTCTAACATTATCTTTATCAATAGACAATCACTCAGAACCAGTATTTCCCTCTTTATTAAACTTCTTATTAAATTTTTTATAACTTAAATTTCATATGAATTGATCAATATTTTTGGCTCCAAATTTTTTTTGTCTTGATTTAGCAACTCTAACTCCAAATTTTAAAGAAAGTTTACTTTCCCAAGCAGTTCCACTTAGAACTAACCCCTCAATTGTTTCTCCATAATCAATTGCATAACTTCTTGCTAAAAAACTTCCCATTGAATGTCCTAACATAACAATTTTTTTATTTGAGTAGTTCTTTTTAATATAATTGTTTATTAGAAATAAATCATCAACTAAAATTTTTCACCCATTCTCATCTGCAAAATAGCCTAATTCTTGTTTTTCTAAATCAGCAGTTTTTCCATGACCTCTATGGTCATTTGAAATTACAATTCAATGGTTATCATTTAAAAATTTAGCAAAGTCATTATATCTTTTAGAGTGCTCACAGCTTCCATGAACAAGTTGCAAGATACCTTTTACTTCTTTAACATCATCTCAAATATAAGTATGAATTTTTTTACCATCTTGAGCAAATAATTCTAATTCTTTCAATTTAAACACGTCCTTCTATTTATATTATATGATACAAAAAAATAAAAACCCTTCAAATTATTTTAAAGGGTTTTAAACTAAGCTATTGCTTTTTTTGCTGTATTGAATACTTCTTTTAACTGCTCACAAGATTTATTAAAAAGAGTTTGTTCTTTGCTTGTTAAATTTCATTTAATTATTTTTTCAATACCATTTCTTCCAATAATACATGGAACACTAGTATAAATATTTTCATTTTCATATTCACCATTTAAATGAGCTCCAACCAATAACATTTTTTGTTCGTTTTTTAGAATTGCTTTTGCAATTGCTGCTAAACAAACTCCTACACCATAATATGTAGCTCTTTTTTTCTCAATAATTTTGTATGCTAAGTGCGTAGCCTCATCTTTTATTTCTGAAAGATCTTTTTCAGAAATAACACCTTCTTTTATATATTCTTGAACAGTTTTGCCCATTACTGTAGCTTTACTTCAAGCAGCAACACTTGAATCTCCATGTTCACCCAATAAGTAAGCTTCAACAGTATTTGGCATTACACCAAGTTTTGCTGCCAACAGTCTTCTTAATCTTGCTGAATCTAAAGTTGTTCCTGAAGAAATAACTTTAGAACTATCATAACCAGTAACTGTTTTGTATACATAAGTTAACACATCAACTGGATTTGAAGCAATTATTGTAATTCCACTAAATCCAGATTTTTTAATTTGCGTTGCAATTTGTTTCATAATTTTTGCATTATCTGCAACCATTTCTAATCTAGTTTCACCAGGTTTTTGTGGTCTTCCTGCAGTAATAACAATAATGTCTGCATCTTTGCAATCCGCATAATCTCCTGCTTTTATTGAATTAAATGATACTGGCAATACTGCTTGAGCATCTGCAATATCCATTTCATTTCCTATTGCTGCATCCTTGAATACATCTATTAAGACATAATCTTGTGCAATTCCTTGGTTCACAGCTGAGTAAATAAAACTTGTTCCTACAGCTCCACAACCAACTAATACTATTTTTTTATTTTTTATCATATTTTTATCGCTCCTACACTTATATATTAATCTAAAGTAAACTTATATCTATATAAATAGAGAATTAATATAAAAATGAAAAAAATTTTTACAAAAAATAAAAAAAATACTCATAAATGAGTATTTTCATATGTACATACGATATTGTAAATTAACGTTTTGAGAATTGTGGTGCTCTACGTGCTCCATAAAGTCCGTATTTTTTACGTTCTTTAACACGAGCATCACGTGTTAATAAACCATTCCCTCTTAATTCTGGTTTGTAATCTTTGCTTGCTTCTAATAAAGCTCTTGCAATCCCTAAACGAGCTGCTCCAGCTTGACCAGTAAATCCTCCACCTTTAACAGTAATTTTGATTGAAAAATCTGATTTTGTACCTGTTGCATCTAAAGGTTGTTCCATATCTTGAACTAATGTTGCATATGGGAAAAACTCTAAAGCTGGTTTTCCATTAACTATAATTTCACCTTGTCCAGGAGTCAGTATTACTTGAGCAACTGAAGATTTTCTTCTTCCTGTTCCTCTATACATAACAACTTCTTTTTTTGCTGCCATTATTTACTATCTCCTTTTTTTGATTGAACTACTAAAATTTCTGGATTTTGTGCTTGGTGTGGATGTTCATTACCTGCATAAACGTGTAATGCACGGTATTGATTCCCTCCTTGAACATTTTTAGGTAACATTAATCTTACTGCACGCTCAATAATTCTTTCAGGGAATAATTTACGTTGTGTGGCAACGTTTCTAGATTTTAATCCCCCTGGGTGCATTGAGTGGTGGTAATAGTTTTTATCATTTTCTTTTTTACCTGATAAAACTATTTTTTCTGCATTAATTACAATTACATGATCACCATTATTAATATGGGGTGTAAATGTTGGTTTATTTTTTCCTCTTAGAACCATAGCAATTTGAGTAGATAATCTACCTAAAGTTGCTCCAGTTGCGTCAACTACATATCATTTTTTAGCAATATCTGCTGTTTTAATAAGTGTAGTTTGTTTCATGTGCTTGTTCTCCTTACCTTCCGGGGCTAGTGAGTAAGCAAATATATTATACATTATTTATTAAAACTGACAAATAAAAAGTTAAAGAAAATAGAAAAAACCATTTGATATGTCTATCAAATGGTTAATTATTAGCTTTTAAATTAAAATAATATATAAAAAATAGCTTAATCAAAGTAACTAAATGTTAATTCGATTCCCTGTTTATCATTTAAATAATGAGCTTTTTTATCATAATCACCATTTTGCTCTTGAGCAGTTTCTGGTAATTGCATTTTTTGATAGTCTTTTGAATAAAATCTAATTTTATATTGATTTGCACTATTTTCAATTGGTAGTGATTCAAAATTATCTAAATCAAGATCATTGACAAATAAAGCTCAATAAGTAGGATTTGATAAATTTTCAATAATAAATTGCATTAAAACTGTATATTTATCTTTTCCTTCTAGTTTGCCAAAACTTATTGTTGGTACTTTATTATTTGATATTTTTACTATTTCAGAAATAGTCATTGGAAAACTTTGACCTTCAATTTCTTCAGCTATAAAAGGAGTTATTTGATAATTTACATCTAAAGACCCATAGTAGCTTTCAGGTCTTTGTTTTGGAACTTCATCTTTAATTCTAATTATAGCTCCCTTATTATTTTGTTTATAGTCAAATTTACTTACATCAGTTAACTCATCTCCTACTTTTGATAATTGATTAACCATATCTATATTATTAAACATTAACGCCATCATTATTGTTCTTGGTCGATTATCATAAATATTGCCAATAGTTGTTACTTTAAAAACATCTTGTAAGTGAACAGAATTTGAGATTTTAATTGATGCAGTAATATTATCATTTGCATTTTCTTTATTACTAATAATAAATTTATATGTACCATTTCTATATAAATCATCTTTCAGACTTATTTCACTGTTATTTTTAAAAACTTGAATTTTTAAATTATCTTCTTTATAGCCCCCTAATTCTAGACTATTAATAATTTGCTTTAATAAATCATCTGTATAATAAATTTTTTCGATATTGATATTATCAAGATTTACCTTTTCAAAACCATTTTTTGTTATAGGCATAATTGGATCTGGTCTAAAAATATCATCATATTTATCACTTGTACATGAAACTACGTTTGCAGTTATACTAGGAATAAAGACAATTGAAGACAATCCAACTAAAACTTTTTTAAATTTACTACTCATTTTTTTAACCTCCTTGAACTGCTAATAACATACTTACTTTTCTAAGTGATGTTCAACTTAATGCATTACTTATTGAATATAATAGTCAAGTTCCTAAAACTCCAGGAATGATATATCAAATTTGGAATGTTAATGGTAAAACTAAACTAACGGAAAGTGTTTTAACAACTAATAGAATTATTGCTCATGCAATTGCAAATCCAACAAATGAACTTATAATTGCTACAGGTATATAAATACCTATAAATAATTTACTAATGTATCATTCTTTATAACCAAGTATTTTCATAACTGCTATAATTTTAGCATTCTCTGAAATTACTAAATTAATTGTTAATAAAATAATAATAGCGCTTAAAAAGATAGTTACAAAAACAACAAAGTAAATAATCATATCAACAGTACTATTAATTCGATTTATTACTTTTAAAGCTTCATCTATTTTTAAAGCATTTTGAATAGAACTAGTTGAATAGCTTGTATAAGAAGTTGTATTATCACTTCCACCATTTAATCCAATCATTGAATAATCTCCATATTTTTGATTAGTTGAAACTCCTTTTGAAATATCAGTAAAACTCTTGTCAAAAGAAGTTTTATAGTTAAATAGTGGGTATTGAGCTTCAAATAGTTTTAAATAGATTTCGTTATTTTTTTGACTCGCAAATTTTTTAAAATCCTTTAATAGAATGGAGTTATCATTTTGATTTTGATTTTCTTTAATTCAATTTACTAGCAAGGCTATCTGACTATTAGGATTTTTAGGATTACTTCATTCTTTGATAAATAATCTAAATAATAATTCCTCTGTTTTATTATAATTTGAAATTATTTTAGCAGTTTCATTGTTAATTCAAGCTTTATTTTCACCATATTGTTCAACAACTCCAGCTATAGTATATTCAAAATCCTTTTCAAAATTTTTTGTTGAAATTTTTCCACTAGCAACATTTTTTGACATAGCATTTGCTCCAACTAAACCTGGACTGCTAAAGTTTATATCTGATTTATAAACTCTTCCATCTTCTTCTTGATTAATTACTTTATTTTTTCATCCTCGTCCATCATCTGATAACATAGAAGTCGTATATAGATTTTTTGAAGAAGTAAAATTATCATCTTTTGATGTAGCTTTCATTGATGATGAATCTCAACTATTTATATCTAATAAATCTTGTTCATAATTTAAAGCAGTAATTATATGATTAATATTTATTTTATCTCCAACTTTCAGTTTTAATCTTTTGGCAAGTGATTGATTAACTAAAATTGAATTTTTATTATTAAACAATTGTGGTTTTAAATCTACAGTTTTGTTATCTTTTAAAATTTGAGTTTTATTATCTTCTTTAATTCCATATAATTTTAGACTTTGATTTTTTACATAACCATTTAAATATATTCCCAAATCTTCTTTCTTTTCATTATAAGGAATTAGTCCAAAAGCAACATTAAAATTTCCCTCTTCTTTTTTATATTCTTCTTCGATAGTTTTTTTAATTAAAACTGGAGCATCATTATAAATTCCTTGTAAAAATGCTTGTTGTAAATTATTAAAGAAGTAAGCTATTATTCAATTATAAATTGGGACAATAGTTGCTAATCTTTTCTCAGTTCAATTTTCTCTATCTACATAATCATAAAGAGATTTTTCAAATGGCTCATCATTTTTCATTTGACCAGTAGAAGTAAGATCTACTTGAATGAATGTAAAACTTCTTCCAAAAGCAGCATAATAATCAGTTTCACTAATCATTGGTTTTCCAGCTTCAACAGGACCACCTCTATTGTCTAATCTTGTTCCATTAGAAATTATATAACCTTTCCTTTTATTTTCTAAGCCAATAGCATTTTTATATTTTAAATAAAACTGTCTTATTTTTTCTAAGTCTTCAATATTTTCTTTTGACTTTGAATCACTTGCTAAAACATCTATTATAGCTTGTTTATTTCAATATTTATCTAAATTAAAGTTTTTTAAATCTGATCAAAGATTAAAAATAACTGTTTTGTAAAAATTATTTTTTTGATCTTGGCCAATATCACCCAGCTCTATTGTTAAATTATCATTTTTTAAATAATCAATATCAATTGATTTATATGTCATATCATTTAATGAACCAACATCAATTGAAGGATTATATATTTTTTCTGATACATTATTTTGTAAAAACATATCAAGAATATTTTTTGAATCATCTAAGTCATCTTTAAAAGTGCTATAAGGATTATATGTTTTATAAAAACTTGTTGGAGAATTATATATTGGGCTTTCATATTCAATTTGATTATCAAAACCATTTATTAAATAAGTTTTATTTTTGTTCTCATGTAAGACATTTGGCATTATAGCACCAATAGTAATTAAACTAGACGAAACTAACATTACTGAAAATACAGAAAGCAATTTTAAAACTGAACCTGATAAGATTGCACCTTTAAATCTTCCATCAAATTTTCTACCTTTTGTTAAAGTTTTTTTAATTGCAAGTTTAAATTTATTTGTAGAGCTTCTACTTTCAAAATTTATCATTTGTAGAGGTGTATATTTATTAAACATATAGAAATAAGTAATTAATGTAATTATTTCCAAAAATACAAACATCCCAAAGACTGTTATTAAAATTGATTCTCATGAAATATTAAATGGTTCAATTTTAATTGAGAAAAATTTATTTGTTAAAGAAATAACTAATTCTTGCATACTCATTCCAATAATATAACCTAATAATCCTCCAGTAATTGAAATAACTAAAGGATATAATCCATTTGCTCAAATTAAAGATGACTTTTTATATCCTAATGATAATAAAACTCCCGATTGACCAAAGGATTTTTTAATTTGGTTATTTAACATTATAACTAGCATTACAATACCAATAGCTAAGGTTATTAACATAATAATATAACTAAAAGTTTTGTAAGACTTAATTGTAAACGCTAGCATTTCAGTTCTGTTGCTATATTTATATTTTATATCTCCTCTATGAATAGCTATTGGTATGTCTTTATTAATTGTGTTTTCATATCCAGCATATAAATCAATTTCTTTTGACTTATTTAAATTAGTTAAATATTGATTAATTGCTGCTGTTGAATTTTTAATATCTTTATTATTTTTAAATTTAAGAACAAAACTTATTTCTTTATCTAAATTTGAAGAAGCAGAAATAATTTCCTCATTTTTTATTTCACTATCTGTATATCATATCCTTTGGCTTTCAAAATCTAAAAGATTAAATTGATTATCAGGATAAATACTTTGATAATAAACATTTTTAATACCTAAATGAGATGGTTCAATATAAACTAAACCTTCTTCTTTTGTATTTGGAAGTGGTTTTGTTTCATCAATTATAGGAGTTGAAAAATCTGCAGTTGATCCAAATCCAACAACCTGAAATCAATTTTGATTTGCATATTCAGTATTATTGATTCATGAGTTAATATCTATTTTTTCATAAAGACTAAAATCTACTTTTTTATTTTCACTATCTTTTACTAAGACACTTGTTCCATAATTATCATCTTGTAATCTAATTATGTCATTTATTTTTATATTATTAGCATTTGCAAATTGTTCATTAACATATACTCATCTTTTTGTATTTATATTTGTTGCTTGACTATATTTTTTTCATAAATCGAGACTCATTCCTTTATTAACAACAAACCTATCAACTTTTTGTTCTGAATTTAGCGCAAAGACTTTTAACGTTTTGTTTGTTGATAAGGTAGCTATACGAGACTCTACTCTATCAAAATCAAATTCCAAACTTGAATGTTTCAATTTATTTTGTAAATAAGTTATTAATAAATTATCTCTTACCTCTGAATTTGAAATATTTTTGCTGAACAAATCTTTTTCAAAGTCATTAATATATGAAGCTTTTGATAAATCTATTACTGCATCATGGATATTACTATTTCTTTGTGAAATAAAATTCTTATATGAATTTTCAACTCTAGTAGTTGAAGAATAGGATAATGTAAATACAAATGCTGTTAAAAATACTAGAACAATAATTGTAATTAATTGAATTTTATTTCTTAATAAGTTTTTAAATGAATTTTTAAAAAATGGTTTTTGATTTTTCATTTTATTAACTTACTTTTACTTTAAAACTATATGTTGTAAATCCATTTACTTTAATACTCATTGTAGGTTCTTTTGAACCAAAAAAACCACCTGTTTTTTTCTTACCAGTAAGCTCTATAGTATATTGATAACTCTCATTTTTAATTAAATTAACTGAAGCGACATTAGAATCACTTGATTGAACTGTAACATTATATTCTTCTTTCATATTTTCTAAATCAAAATTTAAATTAATTGTACTTCCCTGTGAAACTGTTTGAAATTCAATTGGTGATACTAAAGTTTGATTTAAAGCCATTATATTATGTCCTTGATAGAAATTACCACTAGTAGAGCCACCAACAGTAAAGCCTCCCATTCCTGCAGTATATTTTTCTTCAAATTTTTTATTGTCTTCATATTTTTCTAAATTACCTCCACTAGTAGCAACTTCTGCTAAGCCACTTGCATTTATATAACCATTTCATGCTGCTCCATCATGAGCATATAGTTTATCTGATCCAGGTAATACATCAAATTTGAAATCAACTGGAATACTAGTTGAAATTATTCCAGGTGTAATAACTTCATATGTATCAAAAATTATATTTGTAAATTCTATAAAATGATTTAAGCTAATTTCAGTTTTAAAGTTTTGAGATAATTGATTATAAATTTGTTCCTTAGCAGCTTTTTGTGCAAATTTTGATTTATCCATTAATTTATCTACGTCAACAAATACTTTTTTATTTTCTGGTAGTGCTTCAAATAATGTTATTCGATCTTCTGGTACGAATTTATATGTAAACTCAACATTTATTCCCTCTTTAAATATACCTCCAAGAGTTGGCATATTTGTAATTTGGAATGTAGTTGCTGTTGTTTTAGCATTTTGCATAATAGCTTTTCCAGCTTCTCCTAAGTTTTGAATAAAATTTGCTTTGATATATTCTAGTTGAGTATTTTTAGCCCCAACTTGTTCAAAGATAATTGCCCCTAAACTAATAACGTCTTTTGAATTAAGTACTTCAGCAAGTTTATTATAAGCTCCTTCAAATAATCTAATTTCTCCTAAATTTTTGTTTGCAAAATACTCATTGGGGTCAATATTTTGGTTTAGTATTAAAAGAGTTTCACCCTCTACTACTTGACTATTTTCTTTTGCCCTTATAATTACAGAAGTTCCTATACCATTATTACCTTCTGTTGTTCCTTCTCCCTCTCTATCAATTTCTAATTCATCTTTAGAAATATTTGAATTGTTCATTGCATTAAATCCACTAATAATTGCTTCATCTGTTATTGTAAAGCCTTCCTTTCCTACAGCAATACTTGAATCAATTAAACCATTTACCATATTTCCCGCTGCAATATTTACAATTAAGTTTTCTTGAGCTAAGTTAAATTTTGAAGCCTCAATGTTGATTAAAACATCTTGAGAATGACTATTGTCTTTTGAAACAACTGTTAGCTTTAAATTTTTTGCAACTTGTGAGGATGTTTCAATTTTTATTCTTTTATTTGCGCTATCCAAAGATGCTGTTGCAATTCCTTGATTTTCAAATACAAATTTGTCAGGTTTTGAATTTTCTTGTAAAGCATCTCAATTACTAATTTTAATATAATTGGTTGAAGAAGTTTTTACATCTAAAGTGGTTTTTTCTAATTTAAAATTTTCTTCTTGCTCTACTTGTTTAACATTAATTGTTATTTCAACTGAGTGAATTTCAGAAGAAACTGTTACTTTTACAGTTCCAATTTTTTGTGATACAGGTGTAATTACAAGTTGATCTTCTTTAATAGTTTTTGTAATTTGAACTATACCTTCTTGGCTATATTTAAATTTATTTGGTTTTGATTTGCTATTTAAAATTGTTCAGTTGGTTATATTAATATAGCCAACTTCATTGCTATAAATATCAATAGCTTTTTTATCTAATTCAAAATTAGTATTTGGTAAATTATCATTATTTCCATCTTTATCCTTAGTTCAACCACAAGCTATAACTGATAATGATGAAGTTGCAACCATACTTGTAGTTGCCAATATTGTTAATAATTTTTTCATATTTAGTTTTCTCCTTATTTAATATATTTGGGTATTTAAAAAATTACTCTTATATTTTTAAAAATATAATTTGAGTATAATAAAAATTACTATTTAAATAGATTTGCTAATAAATAGCTTTTCAATAAATATATTAAATTAAAGGTGGAGTTGTTGCCTTTTTTGTATTGTTCAAAAATTCAGCTAATTGATGAGTAAATAAAATATCATTTTCTTCATTTTTAGATGCTAAAAAAATATTAATTTCATCTTTTAGTTCAACAAAATAGTTGTTTTGATCAAAATTTATAATATCAAGAAACATTGAGTTAAAGTAAATTGATTCAATTAAAAAGTTATACTCTTTTTCATAAGTATTTATTCATTTTCTTTTTACAACAAAACTATATGCAATGTACATAGTGATTAAAGTAATGATCAATAAAACTGCAGCTGATGCATAACATAAAATTACAATTTCAAATTCTAATACACTTGTTTGTTTTGTAAAAAATTTAACTAAATAAATAAGTGCAAATGGAAAAGTTAAAACTGCTAATTTAAAAAGTGAGACTAAATTATCTCTTTTAACTACTCATTTTAAATTTTTTGTATTTCCTATATTTATTTCAATATAATACATAAATTTACTAAATTCAATTGTTAAAACAAGAAGTAAAATAAACATAAATATTGTATTAATAAAAACATTAAAACTATTAAAAATTATATTTGCTTTATTGCTTAAAAAAATTTCAAACTCAGAGACCGCTGATAAATAAAAATATAAAAGTAAAGATAGTACAAAAATATTTTTTATTAAAGTTTTACTTAATTTTTTTATCTTTAACATCCAACTTATCTCCTATTTTTTCTATTTTAACAACATAAAAAGTCAAATGCAAGTTTTATTTAAATTGATCCATGAAATTCTAAAAAATTAAACTAAAGGGCTTGCATAAAAAAAGTTGTCTTCTAAAACAACTTTCCTAGAAATTATTTATATTAATTTCTATAATAATTTTAATAATTTATTTTGGATTTATATTATTTTTAGGATTTTTTGTAAAATTAAAAGTATATCTTGTACTATTTAATACACCATATCGAGCTCCATATTCACTAGGACTTAAAACCATTATTAAATCAGTTAATTCTCCATATTCCATATCATCTAATTCTCTTTGTGTAAATCTTTTGTTTGTTTTTGCATTAAATAAAAGATTTGGCTGATTTTTAAATATATTTGGTCCAAAAGCTAATGGAGTATATCAACCAAGTTCCAGAGTTCAATAATATTCATAAATTCACCCTATCATTTGACCATTAATACTTTCAAGTGTCTGATGATATCACAAAGAAGGATTTTCAATTGGAAAGCGATTATTAGTTAATTCAGAATCACTTAAATCTAAATAATTATGTTTCATAAAATTAATAAAATCCATTTCGCCTACTAATCCTTTTGCCTACTAATCCTTTTAATTTTCCATTATCTGATGGAGCTACTTTCACTTCAAGAATTCTTGTTCCTGCACCATTTCTTCCATAAATATCTTCATTTATTAATTCTCCATTTTCATCAATATTTCAAACGGATTTAATGCTTATATCATTTAAATCAATATCTTTTGAGTTTCTTGCCTCATTAATTCCTTCAGCTGCAAGATTTTGTAAAGTCATATAAAAATAATTAATATCCATTTGAAAATAAGACATTTTTAAAGAATATGTCACATAATCATTGGCTTCACTTATATGAAAATTTTTATCTATATCTTTATTGACAATATTTGAAGATAATTGAGCAACAGGTACTACACTTGATCCTACAATTACTAAACTACCAATTAAACTAAATAATTTTAACATTTAAAAAATTTTCTTTCTTCCAAACCCCACCCCTGCCACCCAATTTCTACATTTTCCTGTTGCATTCATTTTATGTAAAAAAATCTTTAATTATATAAAATAAAAAATGTAAAAATATTATTTATTAATTTATTAAAAAAATAAAAAAGTGATAATACAAATTTTAATAATAAAAATAATATTATTTTCATTATTATTTGAATATCACTTTATATTTATATAACTAGATTTTTATTTTTTAAAATAATCTGGAATGATTACATTAACATCAATTTTTTCCATTATATTTTTTTCTTTATTAAGATTACTATTTTCAATTTCTTCAATTACTTTTGCCATTGATTTTGTAGCCAAATCTGATGATGACATATGAATTGTTGCAAAAATGTTTTCTGTTGGTTTTTCTTTTCAATTAGCAATTTGTGTAACTGAAATTGAGTCATAGTCATATCCTACAATTACTCCACCAAGTTTTGTAATTTCTCCAGTTTTTTCATCATATTCAGGAGTTAATCATTTTTTGCCTTCTTCACTTTTATTTAAAGCTGCCAATGCACCTCTAGCCATTGAATCTGAATGGGCATAAATTATATCTGCTTTTTTTGTAATTTCAGCTATATTGTCTGAAACTAATTTATTTGCTGTTGTTTCTAAATACATTCCATTAACACCTTCACCATTAATTGGAGGTGTATTATCTCCTTTAAATCATGAGTAATCATAAGATTTAGTTTCTGCAAAACCTTTATGTCTTCCCTGAGCAGTTGGAGTTGAAGGATCTCCTCAAATTTCAAATACTTTTAATTTATCATTTTCAGTTGGTACAACACCATTTTTAGTTAATAAGCTAAAAATTTCTTTTCCCATTTTTGAAGATGCTTCTTCAGCATCTTGATAGACTTGAAAGTTTGGTTTTTCACCCTCTTTTAAATCATTTGCAAATGGAATATTAACAGCTACTAATGGTATATTGTTTTGAACTACATACTTAGCAGCTTCTCTCTGAGTTGGGTTATTTTGTCCCATTATGACTCCCAAAGCTCCTGCATCAACTGCATTTTTTGTATTTGTTAACTCTTTATTTGAATCTTGTTGTGATGATGTTCATTTAACTTTATATTTATTTTTATATTTATCATTTGATGATACATATTTATTTGCTGTATCTAATAAATCCTGTCAAAACGCATTTGGATCTTCTGGAATAATTAATTGAATAACTCCTTTTGAATCTCCACACGCTACAACTGTTAAGGCACTTGAACTTATTAAAAAAGTTGAACCAAATATTGCTAGTAATTTCTTCATATAATGTTTTCCTCCTTATATTTTAAATCTTAGATTTAAATATAGTCTTTCCATTTTTGTTACAATGTTAAATTGTTTATCCGATATTACTGCTACTAAAATAATCATTCCCTTAACAATCATTTGTCAATAACTATCAATACCAATCATATTCATAGCTGTACTTAAAACACATGTTACAAATCAACCAAGCAGAGTTTTTGATATTCCCCCTTTACCTCCTAAAAGCGAAGTACCACCAAGAGCAACACATGCAATTGCATCTAATTCAAGTTGATTTCCTGATGTAGGTGAAATTGAATTTAACTTACTAATATAAATTAATGTACCTCCATAAACTAAGGCACCTGAAAAAACATAAACACTAGTCATTATCATATTTGTTTTAATCCCTGATAAATAGGCAGCTTTTTGATTTCCACCAACTGCATACACATATCTACCATATTGATATCATTTCATTAAAATAAATAGTACTACAAATACAATTATAGCTATAAAAAAACTTCAAGGCATTTTACCAATTGCTGGTTGGGTTATTCATTGTAAAGTTTCTTGGGGTAAAGCAGTTGCTTTTGATTCAAGCAACAAAGCGGTTGCACCTCGCAAAGAAAGCATTAATACTAACGTTACAATAAATGGCTGTAACTTCATAAAACTAATTAAGAATCCAGCAATAAAACCAAATATACACGCTGTAATTAAGCCAATAATAATTGCCAATAAGATAGCAAAATTGGCTTCTAATAGTTTAATCGTTATTGCTCCTGAAAAAGCCAATACTGAACCAACTGAAAGATCTATTGCCCCAGTTAAAATAATTAAAGTCATTCCAAAAGCTACAAGTAATAAATCTAAATTATTTGTTAATAAATTGATTCAAGTTCTTTGTGTAAAAAAATATGGATTTGATAAACCTGCAACAATTGAAATAATTAGTATTAAAAGTAATAACTTTGATTGATTTAAAATATTTATTAAACTATCTTTAGTTTTTTTTCTTCTTAAATAACTATTAAAATTTGTTAATTTTGCAACTTCACTAAATTTTTTGACTTTAAAAGATTTAGTTCTATCAATTTTTTGAATCTTTTCATCCAATTTTGGCTTTAATAAATCCATTTGTTGATTGAATTTAGTTTGACCAATACTTTTATTTTTTAAATCAGAATCAATTTTAACAAAGCTTTTATACTCTTTACTATTTGTTAATTTATTTTGCTTTTTGGAAATCAAAACTTCTTCTATTGCATTTATTCTTGTAATATTTGGTAAAATTAATTTCTTAATTTTTTCTTCTCTTTTTAATTTTAAATTTGCAATCTTTAAATCAATTGATTTACTAAATTCCTTATTTTTTAATTTATATTTTTCCTTTTTTAAGTCAATTATTTTTTCAGTTTTCTCACTATATTTTTTAATCTTATTATTAACTTTTTGAATTTTAAATTGATATTGTATATTAAATTTTTCCAAAGCTTGCTTTTTCAAACTATCAAATTCCTTTTGATTAATTATTTCATCCTCTAACTGTATTTCAAGTTCTTCAATAGTTTCGTTGTGACTTTTATAAAAATTTTTTATTTTATTTTCATAAATTGCAATATTATTTGCAACTATATAAGATATATTAAAAATAATATCCAATCTTCTATTAATTACTTTTTCTTTATGCTCTTCTAAAAATTTTATATCCTTATTATAATTTTGTTCAATATTGATTCTTGCATTTTCTACTAATACTTTTTTAAAAGGATTAATCACATTTTTACTCCTTTACTAAATTGCATATTTTAAAATTTCTTCTTGTGTCAAATTATTATTATCTAATTGTTTTGTAATTGTTCCATTCTTCATTACAATTACAGAATCACAAAGACCTATAATTTCAGGTAAATCATTTGAAATTATAATGACAGCACCTTTAGACTGCATTTTAAATTCTAAAATTAAATCATAAATTTCTTTTCTAGCACCAACGTCAACTCCTCTTGTGGGCTCATCAAAAATAATTATTTTGGGATTGACACTTAAAGCTTTTGCAATCAAGACCTTCTGCTGATTTCCCCCAGAAAGAGTTGAAACATTTCTAAAAATATCTGGAGCTTTTAATAATGTTTTATTCAGAAAATAATTGGAATCATTATTTTGCTTCTTGGTAGAAATATTTTTTATAAATTTGTTTTTATATTTTCTTAATGACGAAATAGTTATATTAAATTTAATATCAAAATTTAAAAATAAACCATCTACTTTTCTATCTTCTGTAACATAATAAAATCCTTTTTTAATTGCATCTGACGGAGTTTTAAAATTAACTTTTTTATTATTTAAAATAATTTCTAATTTGGAATCTTTTAATTGTCCGATAATAGTTTTAAATAATTCAGTTCTTTTAGCTCCAACTAATCCAGCAAAACCTAAAATCTCATTATTATAGATATCAAAACTAACATCTTTAATTAAATTACTTTGTACATTTTTTATTGAACAAATTTTAGATTTGTTCAATAAAATTTTTTTAGGGAACTTTTCTTTTACATTTCTTCCCACCATTTTAGTAATAATTTCATCTTCATTAATTTCGCCAACTTTAAATTCCCCAATAAATTCACCATCACGAATTATTGTCATATCTTCACAAATTACTGGAATCTCTTGTAATCGATGTGAAATATAAATAATTGCTTTATTTTGTTCTTTCATTTTTTTAATAATCTCAAATAATTTAAGTGTTTCATTATTTGATAATGAAGAAGTAGGTTCATCCATAATAATTACATTTGCATTTCTAATAACAGCTTTTGCTATTTCAATTAATTGTTGTTGCGCAATTGAGAGAGTACCAATTTTTACATAAGGATTAATATAAATTTTGAGCTGGTCAAATATTTTATTAATTATTTTTTCCTGTTCTTTAAATTTAATAATTTTAAATTTATTTTTTATTTCAGATCCTAAAAAAATATTATCCATTACTGTCATTTCACTAATAGTATTTAATTCCTGATGAATTATTACTATTCCATTTTTTTCTGCTTCTTTAATGTTTTTGGGTTCATATTTTTTAGAGTTATATATCATATAACCACTAGTTCTTTTATAAACTCCTGAAATTATATTCATTAAAGTAGATTTTCCTGCACCATTTTCACCTAGCACTCCCATACATTTTCCTAAATAGGCATTTAAATTTACACCTTTGAGAGCCACAACATCTCCAAATTTTTTAGTTATATCTTTTAATACAAGTACCTTCTTATTAGATTTATTTGTATTTTTTTGCTCCACAAATTGCATCCTCTCATCAAAGTATTGTTATGATTTTATAAATAAAAATAGTCAATTATAAAAATATATAGAAATTGATATTTTCCTATATTTTGTTAAAAATATTCTTAATTAGTTAGTTTCTCTATAGCTCAATAATATATTCCTCAAATACCAGCATCATTTCCTAACTTCGCTATTCTTAAGTCCAATTTTTTATAAAAACTGGGTAATAAATATTTCCTTAATATGTCTTTAATAATAGTAATTAACTTTTTACCTAATGCAGAAGGTCCTCCTCCAATAACAACAATTTCAAAATCCATTAAATGTAAGGAAACTGCAATATGTTTGGCTAAAGGAGTTAAGCATGTTGTTAAAATATCAATTGTCTTTTTATCTTCACTTTGAAATAAACTATAAATATCTTTTATTTCAATCCACTTTTTTTGAATATTTAATTTTTTTGAAAAATATTCATAATTTTTATTTAGTTCTTTCTCAATTCCTGTGGCACTACTTAAGCCTTCTATACATCCGGGTAAATTGCAATTACATTGATAATTGCTTTGAAATCCACCACTGTGTCCTGGTTCACTTGCCAACTTTGTATTATTGCCAAAATATAATTCATGGTTTAATATAACTCCTCCACCAAGTCCTGTACCAATTGTATATAAAAGCATACTACTTTTTTCTTTTTTGATTCCTTTAACATACTCTCCATATGTAGCAGATTTTGAATCATTTAAAATATAAATATTTTCAATTTGAAATAATTCCTTTAATTTATTAACTACTCCATAATTATTTCATTCTAAGTTTCCTGCTCAAATTGAAATTCCATTTTCATAATCAATTAACCCACAAATTGTAATTCCTATAAAAATAAGATCACTTTGTTTTAATTTGTACTTTTCTAAAAAAGGTAAAATATTAAAATAAATGTTTTCCAAAATTTCACTTTTTTTAGTTTTTATAATAATTTTGTCAATAATTTTTTCTTCATAAATTAAAGCACATTTTGCTGTTGTGCCACCAAGATCAATTGCTAAGGCATAGTTTTTTTTGTTCATATAGAACCCCCTAATAGCAATTAATTATAAAATCCCTCATCTCACTTTTTATTCTCTTTATCAAAAATTCTACTATCATAATTTTCTTGCTTAATCATATTATCAATTTGACTAATTAGTTTATCATTTTTAGCTAAATATTTAGCCTCAATAAATTTTGTAATCATTTCATACATTAAGCCAAGACCAACAATTCTTCCACCAAATCCAACAATATTGGCATTGTATTTTTCCTTTGCATCAACAACTGTTAAAACATCTTTGGCTAAGACAACTCTTGCTCCTTTAACTTTTTGAGCACTATTTGTAATTCCAACCCCAGTTCCACAAATTACAATTCCAAGATCAACTTTTTTTGTCACTACATTGACAGCTACTTTATGACCATATATCGGATAGTGAGTTCTATTAAAATCATTAGTACCACAATCAATTACTTCTATTCCATCAAGTTTTAACATCTCAACTATTTTATCTTTAATGTCAGTAACAATGTGATCACATCCTATTGCGATTTTCATATTATTCTCCCTCCAAAATATTTTCTAACATATTGATTCTTACCATATGTCTTCCCGCTTCAAATGTAGCATTTAAATAAACATTAATTACATCCATCATATTTTCTTTTGCAATAATAGCAAACCCTAAAGATAAAACATTTGAGTTATTGTGTTCAATTGTCATTCTTCCAGAATGATAATCAGAAACTTGAGCAACTACAACTCCTTTTTTTTGAGCCATAATCATAAATGGTAACGTTCCAAAGTCATCAATAACAATTACTCTTTGCAATTCTTTTAAACTTAGCTTATTTGCTAATTCATTTAAGTCACTAAACATATCCTTTTCTTCTTGAAATGTAATAGTAAAGTTTTTTGACTTAATATTTTCCAATAAATATTTTTTATATTCTTTATCAATTTTTTTATTGATATATATTATTATATTTTCCACGTTTAGTTTCCTTTCCACTAAAATACTATCATAAGCTAATAAAAAAATGATAAAAAATTATCATTTTTTATCATTTTTAGACATTTTTAATAGTTGGTGGAATTTTACTTAAAATTTCTTCATCTGGCAATTTATCTACTACTAAGGTATTAATTTTTTCAATATTACATATTAAATTTCCCTTTACCAAATTATTAATTTTACTAGAGTCTATCAAACAAATTGTTTCTTTTGTTACATTAATTAAATTATTAATAAATTCGGCTTCGTCTTCATGATTATTATAAAGATATAAATTTTGATCAACATTAGTAACAGTTATAAATGATTGAGCAAATTTTAATGTTTCTAAAGCTCGATTAGCTATTGGGCCACACATAGCTGTTGATTGAGGTCTTAATCGACCTCCAATTATAACTACATGATGGATATTTGGCGAATTATTGGCAATTCTAGCAATTTCCATTCCATTAGTATATAAAACATTAATATTTTTAGTAATTGCTCTTATAAAAGTTTCACATGTAGTTCCTGGACCTACAAATATTTCAGAAGAGCTAATTAATTCATTTGCCTTAATAGCAATTATTTGTTTCTTTTCTTTATTAGTTTGCAATTTTTCATTTCTAGTAATTTCATAGTCTTTATTCTTAACAAAATTCATTAAGCCCATATCAATTTTTAAATAACCCATTTTTTCTAAAAACTTAACATCCCTTCTAACAGTTATTTCTGGGATATTATAATCGTGTCCTATTTTAATAAAAGATTTCATATTAAGATTTATTTGGTCATTAAGATTTGATAAATAAATATTTACACGTTCAGACTTGTTATGACTTTTCATAAAGCACCTCAAAATAATTCTAACTTAAAATGATAGAAAATTATCACTTTTCTAATTAACAGAATTTAATCTATATAAAAAAAATCTTATATATAAATATATAAGATTTTAATTTTAATCTTTATCCTTTAAAGCTTCTAATGGATTTATTTTTTGAATATTTTTTCATCCAATTGTAAAAGTTACTACATAAATCGTTGCAATAACTCCAAATACACTAAATGGCAATCACAATGAGAAATTTACTGGTAAAACTCATGCTGTATTTAAAGCTAAAAAGTCAGATATTATGACAAAGATATACCAACCTGCTATAAAACCAATAACATACATAATCATAATTGGAGCTATGTACATTCCTAAAATTTGTCTCACAACATATCCATTTGAATATCCTAAAGTTTTCATAGTTGCAATAAATTGTTTATTTTCAAAAATAATTAAACTTGTGGTTAAAAGAATAATTGTTGCTGAAACAATAATTGCTATTGTAATAAACATTATAATTATTAAATTTATAAGATCTGTAACTTGACCTAAAATCTGTCTAGTTTGTTCTTTTGGTAGCATTGTTGAAAGAGTTCCAATTCCATAACCTTGATTAAATTTTTCTGGATCAACAATTGTACATTCATTTTCATCTGCATCAGTTGATTCTACTTCTGAACAAGGGACTTGTTTAGTTTCAAAACTTCCATTTAAACCAACAGAACTGAAGTCACCAATTTTTGAAGATACCGAAAACCCCTGAGTTAAATCAATAATTTCTGGTTCTTCACTATATTTATAGTTAAATATAGGATATAAATTATCATAAAGTTGATTCATATTTCTTCAACTTGAGCCAGGTTTACTTCTTTGCACATTTGCAATGAAATCCTCATAAGTTCTTTTTCCATCATAAACTTCTTGTATAAACTCTTCTAAAGTAACTCCTTGAATTTTTTCCTCATCACCATTTGAGAATTGTTCAAGTTTATATAATGGATTTCCTTGAGGATATTCTCTAGCAAATCAATTTTGGAAATTATATTTTTTAACTTGATCATATTCTAAAATTTGATTTGCCTTCTCATTAGAGATTCAACCTTGTGGTTGACCATATCCATTTTGTACACCTGCAATTACAAATTCTACATTTTCATATTTTGAATTTACTCTCAATGTTCCATCTTTATATTTTTCATAAACATCTATTGGGTTTGTAGCTTTATCAGCATACTTAGCTGCAATATTTATATCTCCAATAGTTGATGAGTCAACACCCCTACCCAATATTGCTGAAGAGTTATCTGCATAAATGCCACCATTTGAATAGTATGCATAAGTTGATTGAGTTCTAAATTCATTATTAAAATTTAGTTTATTATCTTTTACTAAATTATGTCCGTATTTTACATCTTCATTTAAAACTAAATCTTTATTTTCTCCATCCAGTTTAAGTAATTCTCTTAAAACTTTAAGAGAAATAGTTTGTCCAACTTCTTTATTTATTTTTTTGGAAAAACTTTCATTAATAATTAAAGGTACAAAGTCATTTACTTCATTTTTAAATAGAGTACTACTTAATTCTAAACCCCTTGCATTTTTTAAAGAAACAAGTTTTGAATCTTTTTCTACTCCAAATATTTTAGCACTTTCAACTTTCCCATTTTTAGATAAAAAGTTTGAGTTAAGCATTGTTCCAAGTTCATCTTTATTATTATCATAGGGAATTAAATTAAAAGTAATATTATAATTTTCATTATTTTCAATAGCTGATTTTATATATTCTTGAACAAAATAAGGAGACCTTGTATATGTAGTTTGTAATACAGCAGTACCCATTCTTCCATCCAATACAGAACCAAATCATAAAGTAAGTGCTCTATTTAAATCCTTTAATATATTTTCATCAGTTACTGATTCTAAATCACTTTCATTAATTTCCAATGGACTTATAAATTCACCATTTCATTTAAATTTAAAGTCAGCTGTAAAGTCTTCATTAATTTGCATAGTATTTTTTTCATTTTTATTTAAATCTCAATAATTTTTAGTTTTCTTTGTTTTAAAAACTGAATTTAATTTATTTTGTGCTTTTGAAGCGTTAATTAATAATTCTTCTGGGTTACTTCTATCAATCATGCCCTCATTATAAGTAAGTTTTAATCCTTTAATATATTTACTATAAACTTGTAACATTAATCTAGAGTATGTTTTTAAATCTAAAGTAGAAGGTGAAGCAGTTGGGTCCTTCAAATTTTTTATATTATCAGTTAATTTTATGTAATCTGGTCATTGAGCTTGTAACTGAGATAAAGCTATTCCACCAGTAAATCCAGAAACCTCTGCTCTATCTAAATTTTGAAGTAATTTTGTTGACATGTTTTTTCAATTTAAATATGAGAATTCTGTTCAAAAGAATTTATCATCTTTTGCAATATCGTATGTATAGTAATAGGGACTTATATTCCCCTCTAAAAGAGAGCTATATACATTTGCCCAATCGATTTCATGCTTAATTGCATCTGTTGGATTAGATTCAATTTCTTTAACTGGATAAGGAGTTCAACCATCTGTAATTCCTTTATTTCCTTCTTTTCCAGAATTTTTAATTTTTACCATTTTATCTATTTCATATTGTCCCCAACCCTCTTTTTCACTGTTTCAATTTGGGTTATATGTTCTTTGAAATGATCATGGATTATTTGCTATTGGTTGAGTATATTCAACCATATTTTCATAATTCATTCCGTTAAAAGTTGCTGTCATATTATCTTTCATAACTTTTGGAGCAATAATTGTTGTTGTAATTAAAGTTGCACTTAAAAGCATTGTGGCACTAACTCCAGCAAGTTTTCCCATAGAAGTAGTTAATAGAGCTGTTTTTAGCCTTGTGTTAAAACCTCTTTTTTTAAATAAAGATTTAATAGACATTGAAAATTTATTAATTACCTTATCATCTCCACCTTGCAATAAAGTTAGAGCAGGCAACCTAATAGTTCAATAACCAATTATAAATGCCAATAGTGTTAGACCGATTCATAAACCAATAATACTTGTTCCAAAAGAAACAATATTAAATTTAAACCCTAAGAAAGCAATATTAAAGTAATTTGAAAAAATACTTACTACTAGAGTTTCAATAAATATTGAAATAATATATCCTAATAAAGCTCCAAGAATTGAAACAATTAATGGAATAGCAATAAAATTATTAACAATTTCACGTTTTTTATATCCTAAAGATTTTAAACAACCAATTTGTTTACTTTGTAACTCAACTTGTTTTTTTGTTGTTAACACTGTTGTAAAACCTGCAATTGCAACAATAACAATTATTAAAGCAGTTGCCATTGAATTATAACCAGTCATTATAGATTTAAATGTTGTTATTCTTGTAGAAAATTTATAAAGTGAATCATTTGAGTCATAAATATATTTACTATCTAGTTTTATATTCGCTCAAGTTTTATATTCTTTTTCTAAATTATTTAAAAGTTCACTATTACTTCCATTTGCTGCTTTAACAGAGATATAAGTTTCTCTATCATTTTCAGAAGTTACAACAACTTTTGCATTTGAAACAATATATGAAGCCATAGTCTTTTTAACTTCATTTCTTGCTGTTGATCCTTCATTATTTATTTTTGTAAAATTATAAGCTATACTTTCATAACCCATTCATGAAGAATCCATATACATTAATACTTCATTATTAATGTTAGGCATTATTGTAGTTGCATCCATTATTGGAGTTGTAAAATCAGCTGATGTTCCAATTCCTACAACTTCAAATCAAACTTGATTTCTATAAGCATTGCTATCTAGAAATGTTTGAACATTAGTCATTTCTCTTAAATCTTTTTTAAGTTGTTCAACTTCTGGTGAATTACCCTCAGTGTTTTTAACTAATAAATCTTTTCCATATTTATCTGTATTCACTCTAACAATATCACCAACTTTAATACCATTTTGTTTAGCATAAGATTCACCAATTACTACTTCTTTGGCTTCTGCTTTAAAAGTTCTTCCTTTTGATACTACAAGTTTATCTACACCCATATTTATATCAGAGTTAATTTTTGAAATTGCTTTAACTCTAATATCACCTTTTTTACCATATAAACCTGATATCAATCTAGCTTCAGTAAATGATACATCTAAATTATATTTAAGTGCTATTTGGTTCATGATATATTGCTGATACAACATATCATCTTTTGAAAGTACTCCATCTATTTCTCATTCTTTAATATCTTTACCATTTTCATCAGGTTCTAAGATTTTATCTTCCATATTAATATCTACAACATAATCTCTCAAATTTGATTGACTATTTAATTGATTATAAGCCCCTACAACTCTAGTTGATGTTGCACCTAAAACTGATATAACTAAAGATACCAACATAACTAAAAGTGATAAACCAATAATTTGTGATTTATTTTTTCCAGCAGACTTAAAAGCATTCTTTAGTAAAAGTCTAATTCCTTTCATATTTAGTTTTCCTCCTATTAATTGATAACTAATTATTATATATTAAGAAATTATTAAAGGAGGAGTCACTCCTTTTTTAAATATTTTAAGATGGAAACTTTTTTTTCAATTAACAACTTGCTCTACAAAACTATTTTTTTCTGTAATTGTCATAAAATCTAATTTAAATTCTTTTAATAACAATTTTGTAAAATTTAGATATTCTGATGAAATTAAATCTTGTTGTATTATCGTTGAAATACTAAAAAAGATAGTTTGATTAATTTCTGATTTTATTTTATTTCTAATTTTTGCATAAATTATATTTGTTGAAATCATTATAAAAGTAAATAATATTATAACTGTGAAAAAAATTATTAAGAAAATCTCTAAACTTATTAAAGCTTGATTTGAATTTCAGAAATATTCTACTGCTTGAATTTCAGTTGAAATAAATATCGGAAATGTAATCAATATTAATTTGAAAAAATCATTTAAATAAGTAAATCTTTTAAAGGATTTAAAAGATTTAAAATTAATAAAACTCATTTTAAGCTTTTGAATTATCAATAATGATTCAATAACTATTCAAAAAAAGATTGCAGAAATAATCACTGTATTTATTATTCATGTAGTTTGTATTGCAAAGTACAAACTATCTTGTGAATCTTTAAAAAAAGTTGAAATAAAAATTATAGTTAAATGAACTAAAACAAATAACATATATAGTTTTTTAACATTTTTTTTATTGTAACTATTCATGCAAACTCCTCTTAAAAATCTGATAATCAAGTTAATATTAGCATTTTTAAAAAAAATAACAAATTTTAAAAATAACAAATTTCGTAGAAAAATAAATTAAATTGTTATTTATTTTATATACAATGATATTTTAATGGAAAAAAACAACTTTTATGCTTATAAATAAAAAAATACGCCTTTTGCGTATTTTAGTCGGTTTACTGTAAAAGAGATTTATTACATACCTTTTCCTTCTTGTTAAGAAAACTTATTCAAAAA
This sequence comes from Spiroplasma cantharicola, assembly GCF_001281045.1. NCBI lineage: Bacteria > Bacillati > Mycoplasmatota > Mollicutes > Entomoplasmatales > Spiroplasmataceae > Spiroplasma > Spiroplasma cantharicola. The sequence goes on from NZ_CP012622.1 coordinate 1,067,729, forward strand.
AGATAAACTAATAAATATCTATTACTCATTTTTGGTGTATTTAAGTTCACAATAACCGACCTAAATAAATAATACCTTAAAAAATGATTAATAAGTAATTTTTTTTAAAATAAGTCCTTCAGGATTTGCAATATAGGGCATTTTTGCCTCCCTTAGCTTTAAAACATTAACAATTTTATCTAAAGTAATTTTGCCTAAACTATAAGCTAAGCAAGCTCCTACAATCATTCTTATTTGATATCTTATAAATCCTTTTGCTTTAAAAGTAATAAAAAATATATCATCATTCAATTGACATTCAATAGAATTAATTTTTCTTTTAGTTTTAATTAAATCGATTTCTTCAATTTTAATTCCTGAAAAATTTAAGAAATCATGATTTCCTACAAATAAATTTAAAGCTTCTTTAATTTTTTTAATGTCTAAAAAATTTTTTGCTAAAAAATAATGTCTATTTTCAAAGACATTATTTTTTCCTAAATTTATTCTATATTCATAAGTTTTTTCTTTACAATTTCTAACTCTAAATTCCTTCTTTATAGGATTCATATCTTTTACTTGAATGCCCAAAGGTAGACTTCTATTTAGTGCTTTTAGAAAACCATCAATATTTGGTTTAAAATTTAATTCAACTCAAGCTTTTTGATCTTCTGCATGAACTCCTGAATCAGTTTTTGAAGCTCCTACTAATCTAAATATAGAATTTTTGGCTACTTTTGCTATAGATTTTTCAATTTCACCTTGAATAGTTCTTTGTCTATTTTGTTTAGCTCAACCACAAAAATCAGTTCCATCATATTCAATAGTTAATAAATAATAATACATTTTTTTATTTAATAGGTTGAGAAAATAGAATTGTATCTATTCTAGGGATTTGTACCATTTCTTGAAATGAACTGATATTAATATAACAAATAAGAGTTGCAAAGACACCCATTCCAATAGTAAAGATAATTACATCTAAAAATCTAAATTTTACTTGTCTATATCTTGTTCTTTTAGCATGAGGGTCATAACCTCTTGAATCCATTGCATAAGCTAAATCTTCAGCTTTTTGAAAAGCTGATACTAATAAAGGAATAATTAATGATGTCATTGATTTTGCTTTATCGATTAATTTTCCATTTTTAAAGTCAATTCCCCTTGAAGATTGCGCTTTCATAATTCTTCCTGCTTCATCAATTAAAGTTGGAATCATTCTTAAAGCAATTGAAATAATTGTAGAAAAAATATACACAGGTATTCCAATTAATTTTAATGGTCATAATAAATCTTCAATTGCTAAAGTTAATTCTAATGGTTGTGTTGTTCCTGTTAAAATTGTAGTTAAAGTTATCATTAAAAATATTCTAATTGTCATATATAAAGCTGAATATAAAGCCTTTTCTGAAAAACAAATAGCTTTTCATTTATAAAGATAACCATAGGCATAGGCACCTGTATCATGCGCACCATCAGCTAATTCTTTAAAATTATCTGGTTTTAGCATAAATATATTAATTAATATTAAAACCAAAAATATAAATATAATTGGAAAAAATAATTTTATTAGCATTTTAAAACTTAACTTACTTATCAAATACATCATAAATATTAAACTTGCTGTTAATACAAAACCAGTATAACCAATTGGTAAAAAGACAACAACAATCAATGAAATAATCATAAACAGTTTCAATCGTGGATCCATTTTATGAATTATTGAATTATAGGGCATATATCTACCAAATACCATTCTCATTATCGTATTCTCCTTACCTATTTTCTTTTAGCCTTAACAGCTTCTTTTATTGCTTTTGCAAGCTCTTCAACTGATCTAAATTCAGTCCTTGTAACATCCAAACCTGCTTTTTTTAATTTATGAGCAAGTTTATATAATTTTGGAGGCTCAATTTCAATTTGCTCTAATAACTTATTATTAGAGAAAATTTCAAATGGAGTTCCTTTTGAAATAACTTTACCTTTATGCATAACAATTACTTGATCTGCAATTTGTAGAACATGGTCCATATTGTGAGTTACAATAATAATTCTTTTATTTTTTTCTTTATTTAATTTATTAAATAAATTCATAAAGTCTTCTTCACCTTGAGGGTCTAAGCCCCCTGTTGGTTCATCAAGAACAAGTGTATTACCATCCATTGCAATAATTCCTGCAATAGCAACTCTACGCTTTTGACCCCCACTTAAATCAAATGGGCTTCTTTTTGCATAATCTATTGGTAAGTCCACCATTTTTAATAAATCAGGAACTTTTTCAAAACTTTCCTTTTTATTTGCTCCTAAATTAATTGGCCCAAAAGAAATGTCTTTTTCTATTGTATCTTGAAATAATTGATATTCTGGAAATTGGAATACCAAACCAACTTCTCTTCTTAGTTCCTTAACTTGTTTAATTTTTTTAGTAGAAGCAGGAATTTGAAAATCACCAATTTTGGTTCTTCCTGTTTCAGTTACTAATAAACCATTTGTTAACTGAATTAAAGTTGATTTACCACTACCTGTCATACCAATTACTGCTGTAATTTTTTTCTCTTCAATTATTAAATCTGTACCATTTAATGCTCTAAATTCAAATGGTGAATTTTTACTGTATGTATAGGCAACTGATTCAAATTTAATTTCACCATTAAAATCTCATTTAGGTTGACTTACAATTTTAAGCTTTCTTTTAAATTCCTTTTTGATTAAAGAGTCTTTTTTTGACTGATTTGCATATCAATCTTTAACTTCCTTAATTCTTTCAGGCATGAATTCTTTATCTTTTTTAATATTAGCTTTAATTTCCTTTTGGTATTCCTTTTGATTTTTTCTGTCAGCTTTAATTAAATTTTTTACTTCTTTATGTCTTTTTTTTCTACTCTTATTATCATGTTTTTGTTTAACACTTAATTCTTTTAAATGAATTTTATACTCAACTTTATGTTCTTTTTTTTCTGCTACAGCCTTTGCTTTTTGCTCTGGTGACATTCTCTTTATTTTTGACATATATTTTTCACCAACTCTTCCAAATTTGCACTTCCAGAGATTTTAAGACCCTCATTTTGTAGTGCTTCTTCAATTTGAGCAACAAATGGAATATCTAAATGAATAGATCTTAAGAATTCTTTTTCAGATAAGATTTCCTTTGGTGAACCAAATTTAACTAACTCACCTTTATTCATTACCATAACTTTATCTGCATTTAAAATTTCATCCATATCATGAGTAATAGAAAAAATTGTTTTTTCTCTCGTATTTTTTAATTCAACCATAATCTCTTTGACTTCATTTTTACCTTTTGGATCTAGCATACTTGTTGCTTCATCAAAAATTAAAATGTCTGGAGAAAGAGCCAAAGCAGAAGCAATTGCTACTCTTTGTTTTTGACCACCACTTAGCATTAATGGTTCATGATCTAAGAATTCTTCCATTCTTACTTTTTTAGCAGATTTCACAATAATATCTGCCATTTTAGATGGAGCAATTCTTCTATTTTCTAATCCAAATGCAATATCATCTCGTACAGTTGATCCAATAAATTGATTATCTGGATTTTGAAATACAATTCCTAAAAATTTACGAATCATATTTATATTATTTCTAGTTACTTTATTACCATATACTTCAATTGATCCATTTGTTGGTTGCAAAACTCCAATAATTATTTTTGAAAGCGTTGATTTACCACTACCATTATGTCCAATAATTGCTATATAATCACCGTGTTTAATTTCAACACTTACACCATTTACTGCAAAAGGATGACCTTCTCTATATCGAAATTTAATTTTATCAAGTTTCAAAGCTGTTTGAGATAGCTTTGAAAGCAATCCACCGTGGCCTCTATCTTTAATTGCTACCTTTGATTCTTTATATAAAAATACTGCTAATTTATATTCTTCAAATAATTTTCAATACTCCTTTGAATTTTTTGAAGCTTTTTTTAATTCTTCTTTAGCCTTTTTAACATTTTCAAAAAAGAAGCTATTATCAGAAACTTCTTTAAAATCTTTTTTGATTATTTTATATTCATTTTCAGCTGATTTAACAAAATCAATTTCAACTTCACGTCTTGAAAATTTACTTCTTGCAATAATCATTTTTTGACTTGCACGAATTAACTTATCATTATGTTCATTTAATTTAAGCCTAAATTCATTTAATTTTTCAGTTGCATTTAAATTGGTGCTTGACATAGTATTACCTCTCATACATTTATTATTATATCAAATATAAATATTTAAATAATACTAAATTATACTTTTTATAATTTAGTATTATTTAAATAAGCAAAGATTATTATTTAATTGGTTTAGAGTATTTATCTGCTTGTTCAAGACATTTTTTTATGATTTGTTCAAAATCATTATCTTCTAGAACTTTTTGTCCTTGAATTGTTGAACCATTAGGAACACATATACTTGCAATCATATCTTTTAATTCAATTCCTGAATTTGATGCATTTTCAATGCTTCCTATTATTGATTGTTCCACAATTCTGAATACTTTTTCTTTTTCAATTCCATTTTGAATTCCATAATCTGTAATTGCTTTAAAGAAAGTAAATACATATGCTGGTAAACAACCAGAAATTGCTGTAAAAGTAGCAAAGTTTTTTTCTTCAATTAATTCTACAATACCACAACTTTCAAACATTTTTATAACAAAATCTAATTCTTCCTTTGCAACATTACTATGTGCAATAGCTGTTACTGATTTTTGTATAGAAGCATTCATATTTGGCATTATTCTTATAATTTTTAAATTTTGATGTTGTTTAAATTTTGATTTAAGATCTTCTATTTCTATAGCATTAACCATTGAAATTATAGTTTTATTAGTCAAATCCAACTTATTTAAATTATCACATAATTCATCAAAATCTATTGGTCTAACAGCAAAAATAATATAATTAATATCTATTGAAATAATTTCTTCTAAGTTATTTAAAGTTTTTGCTCTATCAACAGAATTTATTACTTTATCTTGTAACTCTTTAAAAGTATCATATCCATAAAATACAGCTTCAATTTTTTTATTTTTAAGAATTCCTTTAAACAAAGAAGAACCCATATGACCTAAACCAATAAACAAAACCTTTCGCATAGAACTTGCCTCCTCATATATTATAAATCTTTTTTGATAAAAGTTTATTTAAAGACAAGCAAATTAATAAAAAAAGTTCCTATTGGAACTTTTTTTATTAATAATTAAACTAACTCTATGATACACATTGGTGCATTATCACCACGACGGTTATCCAATTTAAGAATTCTTGTATAACCACCTTCTCTTGTTTTAAACCTTTTTGCAATTGTTGAAAACAATTTTTGTAATGCAGTTTCCTTTTCAGAAGCATCCACATGTCTTAATCAAGCAGCAGCTTGTCTACGAGCATGTAAGTCACCTCTTTTACCAAGTGTAACCATTTTGTCAAAGTGTTGTCTTAATTCTTTAGCTCTAGTTTCAGTAATTTCCAATCTTTCTGAAATTATTAGCTCAGTAGTCAAGTTTCTCATTAAAGCAACTCTTCAAGCAGTGTTTTTACCTCTTTTTTGAATATATGACATATAACTACACCTTCCTTCTAATCTTGTTTGAAAGTTAGTCCTAATTGAACAACTTTATCCTTAATTTCTTTTAATGATTTTCTACCTAAGTTTCTGATTTCTTGAATATCATCTTCAGTACGAGAAACTAAGTCACGTAATGAATTGATACTTGCTCTTTTTAAACAATTTAAACTTCTTTGTGTGAAATCTAAATCTTCAATTAAACGATCTAATTCTTTCTCATCTTCTTCATTTGTAGCTCCAATAACATTTAAATCATTGATTTCATCATTTAGATTTACAAAGAATTGTAAGTGTTCAACTAATATTTTTGCAGCTGTTGCAACTGCGTCACTTGCAGTAACTGTTCCGTCAGTTTCAACTTCTAAAATAAGTTTTTCTAAGTCTACTGATTTTCCAATTTTTGTTGCATCTACATGGTAAGCAACTCTAACAATTGGAGAATAATTTGAATCGATTGTAATTGCATCAGCAACCAATTTCTCTTTTTTGTTATCTTTAAATGATCTATACCCTCTTGAGTTTTTTGCAAATAAAGTTAAATCTAAAACTCCACCATCAGCAATTGTACAAAGATGTAATTCTGGATTCATAACTTCAACTCCAGTAGGTAAACTGATATCTCCTGCAGTTATTTTTCCAACTCTTGTAGAACTTACTTTTAATTCAACAAATTCTTCATCATCAAATATTTTTGAATCAATTTTTAAAGCTAATTTTTTTAGATTTAAAATAATTCTACTTACATTTTCAACAATTCCATTTATTGATGTAAATTCGTGAGCTGCACCTACAATTTTAATTGCATAAACAGCTGCACCTGGAGTTGAAGAAATTAATGTTCTTCTAATTGCGTTACCAAGTGTTGTTCCAAATCCTCTTTCAAGAGGTTCTACTTTAAATTCCCCATAATTTCTGTTTTTTTCCTCTTTTAATAATTTAAATTCTGGTCTTGAAAATTGTTTCATACTTTTTATTAACCTCTCGGGCGTTTTCTTGGACGCACTCCATTGTGGGGAATTGGTGTTGTATCTTTAATTGAAGTTATTTCTAATCCGATACCTTGTAAACTTCTAACAGCAGCATCTCTTCCTGGACCTGGACCTTTTACTTCAACAGCAATAGTTTTTACACCATTGTCCATAGCCCCTTTTCCTGCAGCTTCAGCTATTAATTGAGCTGCATAAGGTGTTGATTTTTTACTTCCTCTAAATCCCATTACTCCGGCACTTGATCAAGCTATAACATTACCTTTTTCATCTGAAACAGTTACGATTGTATTATTGAATGTTGAGTGAACGTGAGCTATACCTTTAGCAATATTCTTTTTAACTTTTTTCTTGTTGTTTTGTTTATTATTTGCCATAGTTTATACCTCTCTAACTATTTTTTCTTATTAGCTACAGTTTTTCGAGGGCCTTTTCTTGTACGTGCATTTGTCTTAGTTGACTGTCCACGAACAGTAAGTCCTTTTCTGTGTCTCATTCCTCTGTAACATCCAATTTCCATTAAACGTTTAATGTTTAATGCTGTTTCTCTTCTTAAATCTCCTTCAGTTTTTACTTTAGAAATTTCTTGGGAGATTAATTTAATATTCTCTTCTGATAAGTCTTTAACTCTTGTATCTTCGCTTACTTTTGTAGCCTCAAGGATTTTTTGTGAAGTTGTTAAACCAATACCATAAATATAAGTTAGAGCAATAACTACTCTTTTTTCATTAGGTATTTCTACCCCATTTATACGAGCCATTATTAATTTCCTTTCTAATAAGATTAACCAATTTTTGCTTTATTAATAAACATTAATAAATAATTAACCTTGTCGTTGTTTATGTTTTGGTTGTTCACAAATAATCATTACACGGCCTTTACGTCTAATTACACGACACTTGTCGCAAATTTTTTTGACAGATGATCTTACTTTCATCTTTTCTAACCTCCTGATTTTGTGTACTTAATTTATATTTACATTGTTGATTAAAATTACTTATTTACCATTTTTAAAACGGTATGTAATTCTTCCACGTGTTGGATCATATGGTGAAATTGCAACAGTGACTTTATCTCCTGGTAAGATGCGAATGTAATTCATTCGGATTTTACCAGACACGTGGGCGTCTATAACTATTTCATTTTCTAATTTCACCTTAAATGTAGCATTTGGTAGTACCTCTAAAACGGTACCATCCACTTCTAAATAATCTTCTTTTGCCATTATTCTGTTTCCTCCTTGGTTTTAAATAAAGTTAATACCTCTGGATCTCCTTCAGTGATCAAAATAGTATGTTCAAAGTGGGCAGTCATACTACCATCTTTTGATGACACTGTTCAGTCATCATCAGCAACAATAGTTTTATTTGTTCCTATCTGAACCATTGGTTCAATACAAATAGCCATTCCTGGAACTAATCTCATTCCAGTATTTTCTACTCCTACATTAGGAACAAAGGGATCTTCATGCATTTCCAATCCAATACCATGTCCTGAATAATCTGTTGGCAAATGATAACCATTTTCTTCAATAAATTTTTGAACAGTAGAAGAAATAGTCCCGATGCGCACACCGGCTCTTACCTGCTCAATTGCCAAGTATAGTGACTTTTCAGACAACTCTATTAGTTTATCATACTTTTTATCTTTTGAGTTACCACAAATTACAGTAAATGCTGCATCTGCGTGATACTTTTCAAAAACACAACCTGCATCAATTGATACAATATCACCATCTTCTAATATCCTATTTCTAGGTATTCCATGAATTAATTGTTCATTAATTGATATACAGATATGTGCAGGAAATCCACCATAACCTTTAAAATTACTTGTACATCCCTTTTGGGTAATAAAATCTATAAAAAACTTATCCAAATCCAAGCAATTAACACCTGGTTTAATCATTTTTTTTAGTTCCTGTAAGGCTTCTCCAAGAACTTGTCCAGCATATCTCATTTTCTCAATTTGTTCAGCATTTTTAATTGTTATTGCCATATAGTTAAGAACCTAAAATTTTTTCTACTCTATTATAAAGTTCTACAGGCGAACAATTAGCATCAACTTTAATTATTTTATCTTTATAAAACTTAATTAAAGGTGCTGTTTGATTATGATATGCTTCTAATCTTATTTTAATTTTATCTTCTTGATCATCTGGTCGTACAACTAAAGTCCCATTATCAAAATCACAAATTCCTTCTTTTAAAGGTTTTCTATTTATCTTATGATAACTTCTTTTACAAATTTGACAAATCATTCTTCCAGTTAAGCGACCCATCAAAGTACTTTCGTCAATATCTAAATAAACAACTTGATCAATTTTTTCTTTTAAATTCTTTAACATATCATCTAATGCTAATGCTTGATCATCTGTTCTTGGAAAACCATCAAATATTAAGTCCTTTTTTTTATTATTAAGATACATTTCAACCATTGAGTTTGTAACTGAATCTGGAACTAATTTTCCCTTATTAATAAATTCTTGTGCTCTTAAACCCAAATCAGTTTTATTAGAAATATTATCTCTAAATAAATCACCTGTTGAAAGTTGTGTAAAAGTCTTTTTCTCACAAAGAAACTCTGAAAGAGTTCCTTTACCACTACCTGGAGCTCCAAGTAAAATTATATTCATAAATCTTATTTCTCCTTATTATCAAATATGTGAATTATATGCTGTTTCATCTTCACTAAATTTGTCTTGTTTTTTATCTAAGAATGACTGTTGAATCAATCTACCTTTTAGTTGTTGAACTGTTTGAATTGCAACTGAAATTACAATTATTAAACCAGTTCCTCCAATAGCTAAGTGAGAAGGTAAAGCTGTTATTTTAGAAATTATATAAGGAAGAACTGCAATTCCAGCAAGGAATAAAGCTCCAATAATACTTAATCGATTAATTACTCCAGATAAGAATTTTTCAGTTTCTTTTCCAGGTTTAACTCCTGGAATAAATGTTCCAGATTTTTTAAAGTTCTCTGTAATTTTTTCAGGATTAATTTGAACTTGTGCATAAAGGAAAGTAAATAGAACTGTTAAAATTCCATAAATTGCAATTCCTCATCAAGTTCCAAATGATAAATAATTTTGTGTAAATAATACAAATCCATTATTTGGGTTTGTAGCTGCAATAATTTGAGCTACTGTCATTGGTGTTGAAATTATAGCTGATGCAAAAATAACTGGTATAACCCCTGCATTGTTTAATTTTAATGGCAGATACGGTGTGTGATCTTTTGTATCAACTAATCCCGCTCCAGTTTGTTGAATTGGAATTTTTCTTTCAGCTTCGTTCATTAGAACAACAACAAAAATAACTAATAAGAATGAAATAATATATATTAAGAATTTTAATAGTCCATCAAATAGAATTGTTGATTCACCTTTAACTTCAACTCAAAATTTAAATGTATTTGTAAAGTTATTTGGCATTTGAGAAACAATACCTGTAAAGATTATTATTGAAACTCCATTACCAATACCTTTAATTGTTATTTGATCTGAAATTCATAACATTAAGAATGTTCCACCAAGCATAACTGTTGGCACTAATATGTAATAAAATCATGCAGGCCCAGTTCCAGTGGCATTTGTTCCTCATTTTGCTTCAATTAATCCTTGACTTGTCAATGTAAAGATTGTAGCTACAGATTGCATTAAGGCAAATGGAATAGCCAATACTTTAGTTAACCTATCTAATTTTCTTCTTCCTCTTTCACCAGATTTACTTCATCTTGTTAAAACAGGAATAACATCAGTTGAAAGTAACTGAACAATAATTGATGCTGTAATATAGGGCGAAACACCCAAAGCCAATATTGAGAATTGTCCAATACTTCCTCCCCCTAAAGTTGATAGCAATTGGAAAAAGTCTTGATTTCCAACTGATTCTTTAAAATTTGGTGATATTTGAACACCAGGAACTGTTAATAAAGTTCCCATTCTAATTATTATTAAGACTATTAAAGTAAAAACGATTCGTTTTACAAGGTCTTTGTTTCTAACAAAGAAGCCACCTTTAGCGAATTCGTTTTTGTATTTAGTTACTTTAGCCTTTTTAGTTTTATTAACTTTAGCAGCCACCTAAATCACCTCTATAGTACCACCAGCAGCTTTAATTAACTCTTCAGCGCTTTTTGATACTTTATTTACTTTAACTTTTATTGACTTAGTAATTTTACCATTTCCTAGCACTTTTACTAATGTTTTTTCATTTTTAATAATTTTTTTCTCCATTAAAGTTTTGTGATTTACTTCAGTTAACCCTAATGTTTCTAACTTATCTAAGTTAATTAATACAAACTCTTTTCTATTTAAGCTTGTAAAACCAATTTTAGGTAATCTTCTGAATAAAGGAGTTTGTCCCCCTTCAAATCCAGGTCTTACCCCTCCACCAGAACGTGAATTTTGACCTTTGTGTCCTCTAGTTGATGTCTTACCTTTACCAGAAGCCATACCACGACCAACACGTGTTGAGTCTTTTTTACTTCCTGGTGTAGATTTTAATTCATGTAATTTCATAAAATAATTACTCCTTCTTAAGCTGTTGTAGCTTCTTTAGTTTCTTTTTTAACTTCAACTTGATTTCCACGTAGTCTTGCAATTTGTTCTGGTGTTTGCATTTGTTGTAAACCTTCTAATGTAGCTCTTATCATATTGATAGGTGTATTTGATCCCAATGATTTTGTATAGATATCTGAAATTCCAGCTAATTCGACAACAGCACGAACTGGACCACCAGCAATAACTCCTGTACCTTTTCTTGCAGGTTTAATCATAACTTTCCCAGCACCGTAATGTCCCATAACATCATGTGGTACTGTAGAACCTGCTAAAGGAATTCTAATTAAAGATTTTCTTGCTTCTTTAATAGCTTTCTTAATTGCATCTGGTACTTCGTTTGCTTTTCCTGTTCCTAACCCAACTCTACCTTTTTTATCACCAATAACTACAACTGCTGCAAATCTGAATCTACGTCCACCTTTTGTAACTTTTGTAACACGGTTAATAGTAACAACTCTTTCTTCATAAGGGTTGTCTTCTCTGTTTCTGTTGAATTTTGGATCTCTTCTTTGTCCGTTAGGTCTATTGTTATTGTTTGGTCTAGTGTCTTTTTTGTCTTGGTTGTTTGAATCTACTTTTGGAGCTGATTCAGTTTTAACAACTTTTGTTTCTTCTGCCATTTTTTCTTAATCTCCTTCTAGAATTTCATACCATTTTCTTTTGCAGATTCTGCAAAAGCTTTTACTTTACCATGGAATAAATATCCACCTCTATCAAATACTACATTAGTTATTTTTTTACTTTTTGCTTTTTCAGCAATGTCTTTTCCTACAGCTTTAGCTGCATCAATATTACGTCCGTTTTTAAATCCCATTTTTATTGAAGATGATGATACTAATGTAACACCACTTGCGTCATCAATTATTTGAGCATAGAAGTATGAGTTTGATTTAAATACATTTAATCTTGGTTTAGCACTAGTTCCAGACACTTTATTTCTTACTCTATAATGTCTTCTTTTTCTAGCTTCTGCTTTAGTGTATTTCATATTTACTTCTCCTTAGCAACAGCCTACTTACCAGCTGCTTTACCTTCTTTTCTAATGATTTTTTCATCTTTGTATTTAACACCCTTACCTTTATAAGGTTCTGGTCTTCTATATGCTCTAATATTTGCTGCTACTTCTCCAACTAATTGTTTATCAATTCCTGATATTTTAATTTCTGTTGGTTTTGGGATTTCTACTAAAATTCCTTTAGGAACTTCGTATTCTACTGGGTGTGAAAACCCTAATGATAAGTTGATTTTATTACCAGCTAATGCAGCACGGTAACCAACCCCAACAATTTCAAGTTCCTTTACAAATCCTTCACTAACTCCAGTTAACATTCCTTTAATTAATGAGTTTGTAGTTCCATGTAATTGTTTTGTATGTTTTTGTTCGTTTTTTCTTAGAGTTTGTAATTCACTACCATCAACTTTAATTTCAATTAAAGGGCTGAAAGTTTGAATTAATTCTCCTTTTGATCCTTTTATAGTTACAACGTTATTTGTTTCAACTTTAACCTCTACTCCGGCAGGAATTGTTAATACTCTGTTTCCTATACGTGACATATATTAATTCCTCTCCTTATCAAACAAATGCTAGGACCTCTCCACCAACATTATGGTGACGAGCTTCCTTATCTGTCATTATTCCGTTTGAAGTTGAAACTATTGCAATACCCAAACCGTTTAATACTTGAGGTAAGTCATGAGAATTTGAGTAAACTCTTAATCCTGGTTTTGAAATTCTTTTTAATCCTTTAATAACTCTAATTTTTCCCTTGTACTTTAAGCTTATAGTAATGTCTTTCTTAAAGTCATCTGCAACTTTGAAGTCTTCAATGAAACCTTCTTTTTTAAGAATGTTTGCTATTTCTAATTTTACTTTGCTTCCTGGAATTAGAACGTCTTTGTGAAAACGTTGGTTTGCATTTCTAATTCTAGTAAGCATATCTGCGATTACATCTGTTGTCATAATTTCTTTTTCCTTTCACTATCATGAAGCTTTCTTAATACCAGGGATTTGACCTTTGTATGCTAAATCTCTGAAGCATACACGGCATAGATTAAATTTTTTCAAAACTGAATGTGGTCTACCACAATTTCCACAACGTGTGTATTCTCTAACTTTGAATTTTTGGACTTTTGCTTGTTTTACTTTTAATGATTTTTTTGCCATTTTATCCTATTCTCCTCAATTACTTAACGAAAGGCATTCCTATTTTTTGTAATAATGAAAATGCATCGTCCTTTTGGTTTGCTGTTGTAACTATTGTGATATCCATCCCACGAACTTTTTTAACTTTATCATAGTCAATTTCGGGGAAAATGATTTGCTCTTTGATACCCATTGTGTAGTTTCCTTGTTTATCAAAACTAGTTTTAGGTACCCCTCTAAAGTCACGCACACGTGGTAACGCAACTGAAATTAATTTATCTAAAAATTCATACATTCTTTTTCCTCTAAGAGTAACTTTTGCACCAATTGGCATACCTTCACGCAATTTGAATACAGCTAAAGATTTTTTAGCTTTAGTTACAAGAGGTTTTTGTCCTGTAATTTGTTGTAATTCGATTACTGCATCATCTAATTTCTTAGTATCTTGTACAGCATCTCCAATACCCATATTGATAACAATTTTTGCGATTTTTGGAACTTGCATGATTGATTTATATTGCTTTTCTTTAAATAATTCTGGGACGATTTTTTCTTTATATTTTTGTTCTAATCTATTAACATTTGCTTTTGCCATATTAACTTATCCCTTTCCTATTTAACTTCTACGCCAGATTTTTTAGCAATTCTAACTTTTTTTCCATCTGCAATTTTGTATCCAATTTTTGTAAATCCATTTTTATTTTTTGGGTCAACTAATGAAACATTTGAAATATCTACTGATGTAGGTATTTCTTTCATTCCACCTTCTTGATCTGTTTGTGAAGGTTTAGCATGCTTAATTGCCACAATTCCCTCAACATAAACTCTTTTTTTATCTTTTGATACTTTAACTACTGGTCCAATTTTTCCTTTGTGATTTCCGGCGATAACTTTTACGACATCTCCTCTTAAGATTTTTGATTTATTCATAAAAGTTCTCCTTCTATAGCACTTCGGGAGCTAGAGAGGCAATTTTTGCAAATCCAGCATCCTTTACTTCACGTGCGATTGGACCAAAGATACGAGTACCTCTTGGTGTTTTATCATCTTTGATGATTACTGCAGCGTTTTCAGAAAACTTAATGTATGTACCATCAGCTCTTCTTAAACCTCTTACAGTTCTAACAATAACAGCTTTTATAACTTGACCTTTTTTAACAGTTCCACCAGGAGCTGCAGATTTAACAGTAGCAACAACAATATCACCAATATTTGTAAATTTTCTAACACTTCCACCTAAATTACGAATAACTAATATTTCTTTAGCACCTGAGTTATCAGCGACTTTTAATCTTGATTCATTTTGTATCATTCTGTCGTACCTCTTTTAAATTAGATAATTGCTTTTTCAACAACTCTAACAAGTCTAAAGTTTTTAGTTTTACTCATTGGGCGAGTTTCCATAATTTCAACTCTATCTCCCATTTGAGCACTCGAATTTTCATCGTGTGCCTTGTATTTCTTTGAATACTTAACACGTTTCTTGTAAATTGGGTGGTTTTTGTATGTTTCAACTAATACGGTAATAGTTTTATCCATTTTGTCTGAAACTACTCTACCAATATAAGTTTTTCTTAAATTTCTCTCCATGGTTATTTAGCTCCTTTGATTGATGATTTTGCTGCTTGTTGTCTTGCTGCTTTTCTTTCAGCCATTTTTTTATTAGCTTCTTCAATTTGTCTTTTTGCTTCTGCTACATTTGATCCAAATGTATAAGTTTTAGCACCCTTAGGTTTTTTTGAAAGTTTCAAATCAATTCCTTCAATACGTTCACCTTTTGCTACACCAACTTTAACATTTTTAACAGCTATTTCTTTTAGTTTTTCTTTCCCTTTTCCAGTTGCTTTTGCTTCACCTGCAGGAACTACTTTACTACTTGCTTTTGGAATAACTGGTTTTTTAACTTCAGCTATTGTTTTACCTGTCTTAATTGCAGGTTTCGGTTTAGCAACTACTTCTTTTTTAGGAGCAGGAGCTGGTTTTGATTTAGCAACTACTTCTTTTTTAGGAGCAGGAGCTGGTTTTGATTTAGCAACTACTTCTTTTTTAGGAGCAGGAGCTGGTTTTGATTTAGCAACTACTTCTTTTTTAGGAGCAGGAGCCGGTTTCGGTTTAGCAACTACTTCTTTTTTAGGAGCAGGAGCTGGTTTCGGTTTAGCAACTACTTCTTTTTTAGGAGCAGGAGCCGGTTTCGGTTTAGCAACCACTTCTTTTTTAGGAGCAGGAGCCGGTTTCGGTTTAGCAACCACTTCTTTTTTAGGAGCAGGAGCCGGTTTCGGTTTCTCAACAACCACTTCTTTTTTAGGAGCAGGAGCCGGTTTCGGTTTCTCAACAACCACTTCTTTTACAGGAGCAGGAGCCGGTTTCGGTTTCTCAACAACCACTTCTTTTACAGGAGCAGGAGCCGGTTTCGGTTCCTCAACAACCACTTCTTTTACAGGAGCAGGAGCCGGTTTCGGTTCCTCAACAACCACTTCTTTTACAGGAGCAGGAGCCGGTTTTTCCTCAACAACCACTTCTTTTACAGGAGCAGGAGCCGGTTTTTCCTCTTTAACTTCTATTTCAATTGGTTCTTTTGGTTCCTCAGTTGCTTTTTGCATTGCTGCCAAAATTGCATCTTCTGAAACTTGTTCTTGTTCTCCAGTTCCAAATTGTTCTTTTTGAAGTTTTTCTATCATGTCCTTATGTTTTTTACGTACTTGCTTACCAGCTTTTTCAGCTTCAACAACTGCTTTTGAATAATCTGCTTTAATAGTTTTATTTACTTCTTCTCCAGCTAATCTTCTTTCACCTAATAACATTTCAATTCTTGCAATGTCTTTTCTTAGTGAAGGAATTCTGTGAGTCTGTTCTAAACTACCTACAGCAGCTTGGAATTTAAGAGCGAATAATTCAGCACGACGATCTTCACCAAGTTTGATTAAATCTTCAACTGATTTTGTTCTTAATTCTATCATGAAGTCTACTGCTTTAGACATTATTCATCACCTCTCTTAACGATTTTGCAACGCACTGGTAATTTATGCATTGCTAAACGTAAGGCTTCACGAGCAACTTCTTCTGAAACTCCACCAACTTCAAACATGAATTGGCCAGTTTTAACAACTGCTACTCATTCTTCAGGAGATCCTTTCCCTGAACCCATACGTACTTCTAATGGCTTTTTAGTTATTGCCATATGAGGGAATATTCTAATTCAAACTTTACCAAAACGTTTCATATAACGTGTCATAGCAATACGAGCTGCCTCTATTTGTCTTGAAGTAATTCAATTACCATCTAATGACATTAAGCCATACTCACCAAATGCAATAAACTTTCCACCTTTTGCTTTTCCTTCATAACTCACTCTGTGAGGACGACGGAATTTAACTCTTTTGGGCATTAACATAACTATTTAACCTCCCTTGGTGTTCTTTGAGGTTTTTTATCCTCAATCACTTTCGAATTGTTTTGGTTTTGTTTTCCTATAATTTCCCCGTGGTTAATTCAAACTTTAACCCCGATTTGTCCATATGTAGTTCTTGCTTCATATAGAGCATAATCAATATCACTTCTTAAAGTTGATAATGGTACTGAACCTTCAAGGTAACCTTCAGTACGAGCCATTTCAACTCCTCCAAGTCTTCCTGAAACTG
This sequence comes from Spiroplasma cantharicola, assembly GCF_001281045.1. NCBI lineage: Bacteria > Bacillati > Mycoplasmatota > Mollicutes > Entomoplasmatales > Spiroplasmataceae > Spiroplasma > Spiroplasma cantharicola. The sequence goes on from NZ_CP012622.1 coordinate 1,084,618, forward strand.
CAGTTTTAATTCCCTTAGCTCCAGCTTTTAAAGCTTTTCTAATAGCTAATTTTTGTACAGTTCTAAATGATGCACGGTTTGTAATTTGCTCTCCAATAAATTGTGCAACTAATTTTGCATCAACATCTGGATTTTTGATTTCAATTACTTTAACTTTTACATCAGCTTTTCTATCTTTAATTGTTTTTCTTACTGTTAAAACTATATTTTCAACGTTTTTACCTTCTTGTCCAAGAACTATAGCTGGACGTGCAGAACGAATTACTAGAGTGATTTCTTTTTTTGTTCTTTCGATTTCAATTTTTGAAACAGCTGCATTTTTTAATTGCTTTTCAACAGCTTTTCTAATTTTGATATCTTGATGTAATCACTTAACATATTCACCTTTTTCAGCATATCAACGGTTATCTCAACCTCTAATAATACCTATACGTAAAACATTTGGAGATACTTTTTGTCCCATACTCTATAATTCCCTTCTATCTTTCGTCACTAACCACTATTGTAATATGGCTAGTTCTTTTCAAAATTTCATAAGCTCTTCCGTGAGCTCTTGGTCTAAAACGCTTTAATGTTGGTCCTTCATTTACGAAGATTGTTTTAACAAATAATTGATCAGCTTCCATACCGTTGTTGTTAACAGCATTTGCTACAGCTGAGTTTAATAATTTTAATACTGGTTCTGAAGATCTTTTGTCTTGGTTTTGAAGAATTGCTACAGCTTCTGATATTCTTTTACTTCTGATAGTGTCAGCTACTAGTCTAACTTTTCTTGGTGAGATTCTAATCATTGTTAATTTTGCTTTTGCTTCCATATTTTGAAACTCCTATTTCCTAATGATTATTTTTTCTTTTTCTTATCATCACCATGACCACCAAACTTACGTGTTGGTGAAAATTCTCCTAATTTGTGACCTACCATATCTTCTGTAACATAAACTGTGATGAATTCTTTACCGTTGTAAACTCCAAATGTGTGACCAACAAAGCTTGGAAAGATTGTTGAACGACGTGATCAAGTTTTAATAATTTCTTTTTTTTCACCTAATGCTTCAACTTTTTTAATTAAATAGTCATCTGCAAAGGGACCTTTTTTTAATGATCTTGACATTTCATAATCCTCCTATTTGTTATCATTTCTTCTTCTTACTATTAATTTAGTAGAAGCTTTCTTTTTATCACGTGTTTTTACACCAAGAGCTTTTTTACCTCATGGTGTTAATGGAGCTTTACGTCCGATTGGAGCACGACCTTCTCCCCCTCCGTGAGGGTGATCTATTGGGTTCATAACAGAACCACGAACAGTTGGTCTAATTCCTCTTCAACGATTTCTTCCAGCTTTTCCTCAGTTTACTAAATTGTATTCTTCATTTCCAACCTCACCAATTGTTGCATAACATTCGGCAAGTACTTTTCTAACTTCTCCTGAACCTAAACGTAAAGTGATGTATTTTCCATCTTCATCTTTACCTAAAATTTGTACTGAACTTCCTGCACTACGTGCAATTTGTCCACCTTTCCCTGGTCTTAACTCAACATTGTGAATTAATGTTCCTTCAGGAATGTTTTTTAGTGGTGCTGCATTACCAATTTTGATATCTGCATGTTCACTAGAAATAACTTCTTGTCCTACTTGCATTCCTTTTGCAAATAAGATGTATCTTTTTTCACCATCAATATAATGTACTAAACAAATAAATGAATTTCTGTTTGGATCATATTCAATAGTTGCGATTTTTCCAGCAATATCTAATTTATTACGTTTAAAATCAATGATACGATATTTTCTTTTATGTCCTCCACCTTTATGGCGAGTTGTTATTTGACCGTGATTATTTCTTCCAGCCTTTTCATTAAGTTTTGAAACTAATGAACCTTCCGGCTTTGAAGTTGTAAGGATACTATAATCTAAGCTAGTCATGTTTCTACGACCATTGGTCGTAGGCTTATATTTTTTGATTGGCATAATATATCCTCCTGTTTTCGCCTAATCTTTTACAATTCTTATTAATTAATTTCTTAATTTTATAAGTCTGATAAGATATCTAATGTTTCTCCATCTTTTAACACTATTACAGCTTTTTTAAAAGATGATTTTGTTCCAACATATTTACCCATTCTTTTTTCTTTACCGTCATAGTTCATAGTTCTTACGTCTTTAACTTTAACTTTAAATATTTCTTCGAATGTTTTTTTAATTAATGTTTTGTTAGCTTTTTTATCAACAATAAATGTGTACGCACCATTTTGTTGACCTAAGTAAGTCTTTTCAGTTAACAAAGGTTTTTTAATAACTTGTGTTAAATGCATTATGCATACACCTCCTCGATTTTATTAACAGTATCTTCAGTAACAACTAATTTTGTTGCATTTAATAAATCAAAGATATTCATTTTTTGGAAGTCTAATGTTTTAACTCCCGGAATATTACCTGCTGATTTAACAACGATTTCTTCGTGTTCTTTAGTTACTATTAATGTTTTTTGATCTTCAATTTTAATGTTTTTCATTACGCTTAACATTTCTTTTGTTGAAGGTTTTGAGAATGCAAACTTATCTAAAATTACTAAGTTTGCTTCTTTTGCTTTAATACTTAAAGCACTTCTAATTGCTAATTGTCTAACTTTTTTATTAACTGCTTTTTTATAATTAATGTTTGGTGTAGGACCAAATACTACTCCCCCACCTCTTCATTGTGGAGATCTAATTGATCCTTGACGGGCACGTCCTGTACCTTTTTGTCTTCAAGGTTTTCTACCTCCACCACGAACTTCTGCTCTAGTTTTTGTTTTTCTTGTTCCTTGTCTTAATGCAGCTTGTTGTGAAACAACTGTATCAAAAATAGCTTGTTGATGAGGTTCTACACCTCAAACTTTATCGTTTAATGTAATTTCTTTAAGAGATGTTCCCTTAACATCTAAAACTTTTGCTTTCATGTTAATTTCTTTCCCCCTAATTATTCAGCTGCAGGAGCTGTTTCTTCAACTACTGGTGCTGGAGTTGGTTCAACCACAGCTTTAGTAGCAGTTTTTCTTGATAACAATGAAACAGCCTCTTGCGCTTTTCTACCTTTAACGTTTTGTTTAATCACAACAAAGCCTTTTCTTGGACCAGGAACAGATCCTTTAACTAAAACTAAATTTTTTTCAACATCGATTTTTACTATTTCTAAATTTTGGATTGTCACTTGTTCATGTCCCATGTGACCTGCCATTTTTTTAGATTTGAAGATTCTGTTAATAATTGCTCCCATTGACCCGATACCTCTGTGATATCCTGATCCGTGACCCATTGGTCCTCTTGAGTAATTATGTCTTTTAATAGCTCCAGCAAATCCTTTACCTTTTGATATACCTGTAACGTCCACAAATTCACCAGCGTTGAATACGTCGGCTGCATTAATTACTGCACCAGTTTCGTATCCTTCCATATCTCTGATTTCTTTTACGAAGCGCTTAGGTTCTGAGTTAACTTTTTTAAATTGACCCATATCTGGTTTATTAAATAAGTTAGCTCTTTTATCGATTGTTCCCAATTTTAGTGCTTGGTATCCGTCTTTTTCAACTGATTTCACTTGTAAAACTGTGTTTTGTTCCACTGCAATAACAGTGACTGGAATTAATTTACCGTTTTCACTAAAGATTTGAGTCATCTCTAACTTACGTCCTAAGATTCCTTTCATGATATTTCCTCCTGTTTTTATGATTTTCATGTATATCTTGATCGTCTACTATAATTTAATTTCGATGTTAACACCAGTTGGCAATTGAACTCTTGTTAATGAATCCATTGTTTTTGGTGTTGGTTCAACTATCTCAAGTATTCTTTTATGTGTTCTCATTTCGAACTGCTCTCTACTATCTTTATATTTATGAGTAGCTCTTAATATTGTTATAATTTGCTTTTCTGTTGGTAATGGAATTGGTCCACGAACTTTAGCTCCAGTTGATTCAGCTGCTTCAATAATTTTAGCAATTGATTGATCAACAATAGCATGGTCGTAACCTTTTAATTTAATTTTAATTTTTTGTTGAGCCATTAGGTCCTCCTTCAACATTGACAACCCTTTCCAGTGTGTTGTCTAAATGAACATAAAATATACATGCTTTCCAATTATCACACAACATCATTAGAAAAGCAATAAGAAATTTAAAAAAGATTAAATTAATTAAAATAAGTTAATATATTTTTATATATCAGTTTTTTTAATTCTTAAAATGCAAAAAATCGACTTAAGTCGATTTTTTCATTATTCATTTCCTATCAATGAAGCTAATTTAACTCTTTTAATAGATAACATTATTACTGTATATCCTAATAGGAAAATTGATAACCCTACAAAGAATACCACAGGCATAATAGTTCATCCCATTATCATAGGTACTGCTATATCAAGAGAAAGCAATATTTGAGGGAATAAATAACTTATTAAGAGTCAAACAATTGTTATTCCAAAGGCTACTCCAATTGCAGCTACAGGTAAGAATATTCACATGATAATTGAATTAATTTCTTTCATTGAATAACCTTGAATTCTCATATAACTCATAAATCGCTTATATCTTCCTATAAACATTTCAGTAATTAAGTAAATTATAATAATTGCTGTAATTAATGATAGCGAAACAAAGATAACGGAAATAGATATTACTGATGTTATCAAGTTACTCATAGCCATTTTCTTCATTTGAATATAGTCAGTATAACCAATAGATTGGTCCATATATTTTGCAAAACCTTCAGTTGAATTATTTGCATTAAATGGTGCTAATAAAATTCTTTGCATTTGATCTGCATTTTGGATATTTGAACTCATTTTAGCATTACTTCAGATATTAATAGAAGTTCCATTTTCAAACTCTTTTCTACTATCAAAACCTGTTGTAACTCCCATTAACTGATTTGCATATAACTGGTCCATATATAATTTATTTCCATCGTATAATTCCTCAACTCCAACAACTTTTGCTTTTCTTGGATTTGAATCAACTAATTTATTGACTAATAGACCTTTCTTTAATGCAATATTTAATCAGTTATTTGTACCACCTAATAATGTTTCTATTCCAATTTCAATTGGCTCTCCACTTTCATATTTGTAGATATCAAAAGGTTTAACAATATAGCTATCTCCCGCATCTCTATAAATTAATTCTTTATTAGAATATTCTTGATATTCTTCATTTACTTCCTTAAATAAATCCTTATTTAATGATTTTTTTTGTAGAGATAGCTCAATATCTGCCATATTATAATATTGTTCATATTTATTATCTTTTTTAAAGTAAAAATCCTCTTTATTTGAATAAGTGAATTTATCTAAATCCATTGTAAATAAATCTTTTTCTTTATAACTTCATTGATCAGATTTCTTATAACTTCATTGATCAGATTTCAATTCATATGCTAAATTATCATCATCAACAGTTGCTAATAAACTTTCAGAAGTTTGTAAATTAAATTCACTGCCAATTTTTAATCCCTCTAACTCTCCCTTTTTATTTATTAATACTGGAATATAGTCTAGAGAATTATTGTATTTAATTTTTTCTTGATTTTTTATTAATAAATTTTTTGATGCTTTTTGTTCTAAATCAATTCCATAAACTGTATATTTATCTTGTTTTTTATTATTGATAATTGAATCAACTCTTGTATACATTTGATCTAATTCTTTATCAACTGAAACAGCTGAGAAATTAAATGAGAAGTTTTTAAACTCTTGATTATCTTTATCTCAAAGTTCTTTTATAGTTGAAGGAAGAATATTGTTTGAAACACTTTTTATACATTCATTATAATCATTTACTTCACTAATAGCCCCTTGACCAAATAGTGTTGGAATAATTTGACAAGAAACATTGTTAAATCTATTCCTTACTATTTTATTCTCCTTGATAATCTGTGATTCTACTTTTACTAATTCATCCATTACTCCTGTTGATAAAACTCCACCTTTAAAAGTTATTAAATTATTAAATAATATACTTTCAAAGTGTTGTTTAAAGGATCCTTCATTACCATTTTTTCAATAATCTACTTCAAAAAGTGTTTTGTAGTCATTTTCTCCTTTTTTTATTGATGTATTAAATAAAGAAGCTTCTAAATTGCTTTTAGCTTTATTATCTTCATCCATTTGATAGAATGAATATCTTGTTAAAGGATTATTTACAATGACATTTGAATAACTAAAATCATTATTATATTTAATATTTTTATAAAATTCCTTTGACATGTTTTTCATTGTATTTGGTGCAACTGATGCTAATGTTATTACCGAACTTGAAAATAATAATATTGAAAAGAAAACTACTAAATCCTTTATTGCACTTGACAATATTACAAGTCTTAACTTTGAAGTAAAACTTATACCTTTTATTTTTGAAAAACTTCTTGATAAAAACATATTAGGTTTATGACTTTTACTTGGAGATAATAAAATTAAAGGTGATTGTTTTACAGTAAAGTAACTTGTAAAAAATACCATTGAACTTACAATTCCTAAAAAGGCAGATAATTCCACTAATAATAATTTTCAATCAATTGAAAACTTTGAAGGAATATTAAAATATCTTTCAAAAATACCCATTAGAGAGCCTTGTAAAAATAAACTAATAAATCAACCTATTGGAACAAGTATTAATATAGGAAAAGTCATATATAGAATATAGTTAAATATAATTTTTGAATTTGAAACTCCAAGAGACTTTAAATTTCCTATTTGACTTCTTTGAGAAACCAAAACTTTTTTAAAGATGTTATATACAACAAAAGCTAAAGCACTTGCAAATATTATACAAAATATGATAGCTAATAAATAAAATCCTTTAACAACTCCCGGAAATAAACTACTTCTCATATTTATTAATTTTGTATCTTTATAAGATTCAATATTTGCTCTTGCTAAATTTTCTGAATAATCTTGCTTTTCAATATTTTCAACAACTTGACCTAAATTTAAGACGTTATCTGCAAAGTAAGTTTGAAACATTCTCATATCAGCTTCAATATTTTTCTTATCAGTTTTTTTGTAAGTTAAATAAGATCGACTAACATCTTGATAACTATCTTCTCCTGCTTCTTTGTTGAATTCTTGTTCAAAAGCAGAATTACTTATATAAAAAATTGCTTCATTTTCTTGATTTGTTAATAAATCCTCTTCATATATTGTTGGGTAAACATTAAGTGAATCTACACCAATTCCATCCATTACATATGACCCTTTATTGTTTTTAAGATTTATATCATAACTTTTTCCTAAATCCATTTTGTTATATTTGGCATAACCATTTGAAACTATAAAAGAATTTGAAGTAAAACTATCTTCTCTATAAGTTCTTTTGTATAAATTAAATATATCTTCATTATAAAAATGAACATTATAGGCATCACTATCTTTTTTTATAGTATTATAAAACGCTGAAATATATCTAAATTTTTTTCCACTAGAATCTCATTTTACAGCTTCATTAGTTGACCTCACCTTAAAATTTGATAAGTCTCCTAATAAACTAAAATAATTTGTAAATCAATCTCTATGTGTAATGTTATTACTTAAAATTTGATATCCATTTATATTAAAATTAGTTTTAAATAAAGTTCTTGAATCAAATTTTTTAATATAGAAGCTTGCTCTTTCTTTAAAAAGCTTATTCTCTTGAATATCATTTTCTCCATTTAATTTTGGTTCACTTGAAGAAAATTTATAATTCCCATTATCATCAATAAATCCGATTCCTTTATTAATGACTTTTTCAATTTCTTCTTTTTTCTTTTCTGTATTTTCATAAATATCAATAATATCTTTTTTTATAATATCAGTTATAACAGAATTATTTAAATAAAACATATACTGAAAAATATTCAATGCAGTTTTTTTTGCTTCTGGTGTTAATTGTTTATCTTCAAAATAATTATGTTTTTTATACAATTTTCCAATTAGTGAAGTTTCAAAACTTTTTGCATCTTTATTAAATTTATATAAATCCCCAAACTCAGCTTTTCTAACTATTTCTATTTTTTGTTCAACTGAAAAATTAGATATAGCTTGACTTTCAGTAGGTAAATATTTTTTATCAATACTATTACTATCAAAATTTGATTCTACATCACCAAAATGAAAATTTATGTAATTTTTATTTTTATCTTGAAAGATAGAAGACTCATAACATTGCTTTTGATTATTTGCACAACCATCAATAAATTCATATTTTTTTAATATCTCATTTTCACCAAGATCATTTTCACCAAAACGAAGTGTTGGGAAAAAATTACCTTTAGTGTCTTCAACTAATTGCGTATTAAATGAAAATCATGGAGTAAATGTTTGAGTATCATTAGATTTATAAGCACTAGATGTGTATCTAAATGAGTAATCAAACTTTTCAAAATTTCTATTTATATTATTATTTGTACTAATTAAATTTGAAGAAACAATACCAAAAGTAGAAGTAAATATAACAGCTATTGTAATAAGTACCAAATATATCCCAAATTGGACATAATCTTTTAATAATTTCCTTAAACCATTTTTAAATAAAAGCATTTTTATTAATAAATATTATAGAATTCTTCTCCATCAGCATTAAATGACTTTAGTGAAGTAATCACTCAATAAGGTGATTCTTGATTTTTAGAGATATTTTCTCAAACTATTTTATATGAATTTTTTACTGGTTTGTAATCTTGATAGTTTCCAAGACCATCATACTTTGCAAGATCATCTTTTGTAATAATTTTTTGCTCTAAACCTAAAATTTTTCCAGAATTTTTAAGTTTTTCTTCATCCAATTTATCTAATTTTTTAAGTTCTTCAATTTCTTTTTGTTGATGTTTTTCAAGAGTTTGATATGGATTAAATTTTTGTCCAACTTCTACTTTTTTAGTTTGTTTACTTGCATTAGAAGTTACATCACCTATACCATTATAATCAAGAGTGAATTCCATTTTTCCAGATAATTGTGTGTTACTTGTTGTACTAATTTTAAAATTATTAACTTTTCAATATTTGTCATCGTTAATATATTGTAAAACTGGCTCATGTACTTTTGCCATTGCATTTGCAACAGAATCTTTAAATCCAGCAAAGAAATCTGCAAAGTCTTTTTGTCCTATCACCTTTTCATTAGTAAACCCATTATATAATCTTGCACCTAAAGAACCTTCTTCATATCCATCTTCTGATCATCCAATAAGTTCTAAGAATTTATTTTTTTGCACATTTGTTAAGTCTCTAAAGTTTTTTTCATCTTTAAACTCATTTATAATTAATTCAAATTCTTGCATAATTTCACTATTTGAAAATATGTTATAAGCTCCCCTCGCAAAGTTTAAAAGGTTAATTCCACCATTATCATTTTTACCTTGCATAGAAATTATTCAATTTTCTTCACCAATATATTCCATTATTGAACTATATGCTTTATAAAATGGTGATGATTTTTCTATAAAAAACTTTTGATTAAATTCTTCTTTATTTTCTGTATTTTCATAAATTTTAATTAATTCATCAATTATTTCTACAATAAACTTTGCATTTTTACCTTGTTCCATTTTATCATTATTTGCAGTTTTGTACATCTCTTCTAATTTGGAATAATGAGCTAGTCCAAATTTTGTAGGAGCATCGTTTAAATTATCAATTTTTTCAATTAAGTCTGGATAATTACTAATTAAACTACTGTCAATATTTTTAATTCCCCTTCAAACATTTGATATTAAAGACATACCAACACCTTGCATCATTGTTTGTGTTTCTGGAACTGGGTTTCATACGCTAAAATCCTGAGTAATCATTGGAAATAAAATATTCATAAATTCTGCCATAATAAAGGCTCCATTTTTTGTATCAGATAAATTTTCTAACATTGACCCAAATAAACTAATAAAACCATTGACATTTTGTTCACCAGCAACTTTAGTAATTAGAGCACCTGTAGAATTAAACTTATTTCCATTAATTGTTGATTGATTTTCATCATTTGCTACTATATAATTTTCTTCTTTAAGTTTATTGTTAGAAATTAAACTTTTATCATTTTTAAAATCAACAGACTGTGTAGCTTTTCCACTCATCAAAATTGAATTATATCAAGCATATCCTGATCCATTTGTTCCACCTTTTTTACCCTCTGCTGACGCTGTTTTTACTCCTGCTGTTCCATTTGTATCTGTTGGATTAGCTCCATCAAAGCCTAAATTCAATAAATAATTTGATAATGCACCAGTATCTTGAATACCTCAAGCTAAATTTCTTCTATCTTCATTTTTTGATAAGTTAATGTCATTCCCTAATCCCGCAGCATACCCCATAGCATTGTTACCATTTTTGTTGTACCCTTGATTTCCCTTTTTTGAAAAAGTATCTCTAAAATAATAAGCTCCATCTACACCATTTATAATTTCATCATAAAATTCATTGTCATACATTCCCATAATGTAACTTGCAAACATACCTGCATAATAATCACCATTATAATAATTTAATGAAGGTGCTAGATAATTTTTAAATTTGTTAATATTAGTTGCCATATTTATGCTTTCACCTTTATATTTGTATGAAACAGGCATATTCATAGCTGTTGGAGTTGGTGTTAAAAAAATTGATAATATTTCATTAATATTGTAATTTAAGTTTTCATGTCTACCTGCAACTATAAGCCTAGAGATAAATTCTGACCCTTTTAACATTTCCTTTTGTAAACTTGATAGATCTGGTTCTTTACCTCCTCCACCATTTCCACATGCTGCAACTGAAGTAGCAGCTGAGCCGATTAAGGTTACTGAAGTTAATATATTTAATAATTTTTTCATAATTAATTTTCTCCTTTTTTCTTTCAATATATAAGTACTCAATTATTGTTATTTTTTAAGTACCTAACTTTTGCAATACTCATCTTTAATCCATATTTAAATTATTTACCCCTAATTGTTTTGAGTTATTGTGCTATTAAATGTTATTTTCTAACAATTAAATTTACTTTTTCACTCTGTATTTTCTTTTAGAATTTTGTCCATTTTTAATAATATCTAAAAGCTTATTTTTGGAAACACTAAAAACTTTAATTACAAATATAGCGGAGGAGTTGTTGCCTTTTTAAAAGTTTTCAATTCCTCTGATTTAATATTGCTAATTAAAATTATTATTTCTTTTCAGCTATTTTTAATTTTTTTAGAGCTTAGTTTAATAAAAATTAAATACTTAATAAACATTTTTAAAAATAAATTTAATTTAGTAGATTTTTTATAAATAAGATTATTTAAATCCTCATTTGATTTTGAAACAATTTTTATTACTGAATAAATAAAAGAAAAGAAAACAATATAGAAAAATGAATATAGTAAAAGTGAACTTATTAAAAGAAATTGAGTAAAGAATAAAATATTTATGTAATCTAAATTTATAATTTTATGAAATTTATAATTCGTTCATCAATAAACCTCCATTGATATTATTGTTGTTCTTTCAATTGATATGTAAGTTTGCGTTATTGAAAAAATAAAAAATAAAAATGTAACTAACATTGTTATATAAAACTTATAATTATTATTCAATAAACTCATACTTATTAAGTTTTTCTTTGACACTTCGTCATTATATTTTTCAATATATCTTAATAGATTTGAAATAAAAACAGTTATAAAATATAGAGAAATTATTATTAAAGTTATATTAACAAATAAAGATAAAATAATTATATTAGTTTTTTGATTTAAAATATTCTGAATTGGAAATGTTAAAAAAAGCAAAATAAATATAACTATTAAATTTAAATTATTCTTTATCTTCTTCATTATTTTCCTCACTTTTTAATTATAGTTGATAAAAAAAAAAAAAAAACAATAACTTTTAAAAAAAATTTCATAAAAACTTTTTTAAATATACTATTATTGTTTTTTTCTTTATATAAGTAAAGTTAAATAATTTTACCTTGGGCAAAGGTACTATTTCCTCCACCCTTTACTTTAAATTTTTTATTATTATTAAATAATTCAATTGCACTATTATCCTTTGCAATTGCTTCATTTACTGATACTACTAAAACCTTTTCTTTTATATTTCAAAGCATAATAATTAAGTTGTCAAATTTATTTTGCAATTTATCTGAAAGAGATTTCATTTCCTTCATTTCAAGGTTATTAGTTTCTAATTCAATTCAATTAATATTGTCTTTTTTAATTGGACTAATATCTGAATACTGTGATAATTTCTCTTCAATTAATAATTCTTCAATTTCTCTTTGATATATTTTAAATAAGTTTTTCAAATCATTTACTTTTTGTTTTATAACTATTACATTTTCTTTATTCACTTTTAAGGACATAATCTCATTAATTTGAGTTTCAATTGTCTTATTTTTTACTTTTAATTTAAAATTATTAAATTTATCAATTAAAGTTTGAATTTCTAATTTTTGTTTAGTGAACTGCTCGTTTAAATAGTTCACTACTTCTTTATGACTAGTTACTGCGTGATATCTAAATACACCACTACCTTTAGATTCTACATTAGTAATTAATAAGTCTTCTATATCTTTTGTATTGGCAACATGAGTCCCCCCACAAAGTTCACAAGAAAATGATCCAAATTTAATTACTCTAACATTTTCACCATATTTTTCTGTAAATAATGCTAAAGCTTTATGTTTATCTATGGCTTCTTTTAAAGAACAATAGATAATTTCTCTAGGAATTTTATTATTTATTTCTCTTGCTATAACTGAATGAATTTTTGCAAGTTCATCTACAGTTGGCAATCTGTTATAAGAAATATCAATTCTTAAACCATTTTCATCATTATAACTACCATTTTGTAACGCTTCTTTGCCAAGTATTTCTTGAATTGCTGCTTGTAAAATATGTGTTCCTGAGTGATTTTTCATTGTATAAAAGCGCTTTTCACTATCAATTGAGGCTTTCACAATATCTCCAATTTTTAAAGTTCCATTTACTTGAACTTTATGTATATGTTGTCCATTAGGACCATTTTTTACATCCATTACTAAGTGACGATTTTCTTGCTTATCAATTAAATAACCATTGTCTGCAGCTTGACCACCTTTTTCAGCATAAAATGGTGTCTTTGTTAAAGTTATAAATACAACTTGATTTGTTGCTGATTGTAATTTTGATTCATCTTCAAAAATAAAATTAATTTTTGAATCACACTCTTCTAAATCATAACCCACAAATTCACTTTCTTCTTTTAACCCTGTCAATATTGCTGATTGTTTGTTCCAAGCTTTATCATCTTTTCTTGAACTTCTTGCTAATTCTTTTGTTTCTTCTAAAAGTTTCTCATAGCCTTTTAAATCAATTTTAACATTTGCCTGAGTTGCTATTTCTGTAGTCAATTCAATTGGAAAACCAAATGATTCAAAAAGTAATAAAGCATTTTTACCACTTACTTTTTTTTCTGTTTTTATAATAGATTCTAAGTGCTCATAACCTTTTGAAAGTGTTTTTAAAAATCTTAATTCTTCTTGTTTAATCACTTCTTTAACAATATCTTTTTTTTCAATTAAATAAGGATAAAAGTTTTTCATAGCTTCTATTACTTTATCTACTAATTTATATAAAAATGCTTCTTTAATGCCTAGTTTTCTTCCATAAACAGAACTTCTTCTTATAAGTCTTCTTATAATATAACCTCTATCTTTATTGCCAGGAAAAACTCCATCACTTATTGCAAAAACAACTGCTCTTACATGATCTGCAATTACTTTAAAACCTGTATTAATTTTTGTTTGCTCTTTATTTTCATTATAATAATTATCAATAGAATATTTAAATTCTTTACTACACATTTTTTCTACTTGTTTAATTGTTGGGAAAAAGATATCAGTTTCAAAATTTGTTGGGGCATCTTGAAAGATTGAAACTAATCTTTCAAATCCTGCTCCCGTATCAATATTTTTTCGTGGTAATTCAGTGTAATTATTATTACCATCATTATTAAATTGTGAAAATACAATATTTCAAATTTCAATATAACGATCATTTTCAATATCATCTTTTAAAAGTTTTGAACCGATTTTTTTGGGATCTCATTTTTCACCACGATCAAAAAATATTTCTGTATTTGGTCCACATGGCCCTTGGCCTACATCTCAAAAGTTTGTTTCTCTTGTTCCTTTAAAAATATGGTCTTCTTTAATTTTAATAATTTTTGTCCATACATCATATGCTTCTTTATCTTCATTAAAAACTGTTATATATAATAGTTCTGGATCTATATCAAATCATTTTGGAGAAGTTAAAAGTTCTCATGCAAATTCAATAGCTTCTTTTTTAAAGTAATCTCCAATTGAAAAATTACCTAACATTTCAAACATTGTTTGGTGACGTGCTGTAACTCCAACATTTTCAATATCATTTGTTCTAATAGATTTTTGAGAGTTTGTTAATCTTGGTGATGGTGGATTCATTCTTCCATCAAAATATGGTTTCAAAGTAGCAACTCCAGAATTTATTCACAATAAGCTTGGATCTTCAACTGGAACTAAACTAACAGGTTCTAAAAAATAATGGTTTTTTGATTTAAAAAAATCCAATCACATTTTTCTAATTTCATTTGCAGAAAGTTTCTTCATTTTTTTCTCTCCTTAGGGATAACAAAATAATTTTAGCATAGAACTATTAAAATTATTTTATAAAGCAATCCTTATGAACTGCCATTGTAATACCACTAAATTCAACTAAATTATAATTATCATTATTATAAAATTTAATATTTCAAGGTTGCTTAGCATCTTTTTTTGAATAATGTTCATTATAATCCATAATTTCCAAACAAACTAAACAAATTCTATGAATATCTAAATTATCTTTTTCGTGACCACATTGGCAAAGTAATGCATTACTTCAAGCATTTTTGGCAATATCATCTAATTCAATTTTTTTCATAAATAAATTCTCATTTCTATTTAACTTGCAAAATAAAAGGCTCATATATTGAACCAACTTTACTTATTATAGTTTGGAGCTTCTTTTGTAAGTTCCACATCATGAGGGTGACTCTCTTTTAAACTAGCATTTGTAATTTTAACAAATTTAGTTTCTAAACGAAGTTCTTCAATACCTTTGCTTCCAGTGTAACCCATTCCACTTTTTAAACCACCCATTAATTGGAAAACCACTTCTCTCATTTTTCCTTTAAAAGGTACTCTTGCTTCAATACCTTCGGGTACTAATTTTTTTGCTCCTTTTTGGAAATATCGATCACTACTTCCTCTTTTCATAGCGACAAGTGAACCCATACCAACATAAGTTTTGTATTTTTTACCATTGGCAATAATTTCTTCTCCTGGTGATTCTTCAGTTCCTGCAAAAATACTTCCCATCATAACACTATGTGCACCTGCTGCAAGTGCTTTTACAATGTCTCCTGAGTATTTTACTCCTCCATCAGCAATAATTGTTATATCTTTATCTTTTGCTCAATTAAAAACATCATTAATTGCAGTTATTTGGGGAACTCCAACTCCTGCTACAACTCTTGTTGTACAAATACTTCCAGGACCAACTCCAACTTTTATTCCATTTGCTCCTGCTTTATAAAGTGCTTCTGCACCTTGGGCAGTACAAACATTTCCTGCAATTATTTCTAAATCTTTATACTTAGTTCTAATTGCTTTAATTACATCAATAATTCCTTTACTGTGACCGTGTGCTGAATCAATTACTATAACATCTGCTTGGGCTTTTACAAGTTCATCAACTCTATGCATATAGTCTTCACCAACTCCAACAGCTGCACCAACTCTTAATCTTCCCTTTTCATCTTTACATGCATTTGGATGATCAATTGCTTTATCAATATCTTTTGTTGTAATTAAACCAACTAATGTATTATTTGCATCAACAATTGGCAATTTTTCAATTCTATTTTTTAATAGAACTGCTTTTGCTTGTTCTAAAGTAGTTGAGGGATTACCTGTAATTAAATTTTCCTTTGTCATAATAACATCTACTTTTGCTTGAAAATCTTCAAAATATTTTAAATCTCTATTGGTTAAAATTCCAATTAGTTTTCCATCATTATCTACAACAGGTAAACCAGAGATTTTGTAAGTAGCCATAATCTCGTTGGCTTCTTGAACAATTGTTTCTTTTGTAATTGTAATTGGGTCAGTTATAAACCCTGATTCATTTCTTTTAACTTTTTGAACTTCTAAAGATTGTTCTTCTATTGATAAATTTTTATGAATAATTCCAATACCACCACATCTTGCCATTTCAATTGCAAGTTTTGATTCAGTGACAGTATCCATAGCTGAACTTATTATCGGAATATTAAGTTCTATATTTTTTGTTAATTTTGTTTTTAAACAAACATCATTAGGCAATACTTCAGAGTATCTTGGTACTAATAAAACATCATCAAAAGTAATTCCTTCACTAATTATTTTTCCATTCAAATCATTTTTATTCATATAAATTTTCCTCTACTCTCATTCTATTGTTCCAGGTGGTTTTGAAGTTATATCATAAACAACTCGATTAACTCCATCAACTTTATTAATAATTTCATTAACAACTTTATCTAAAAATTCCCAAGGTAAATGTGTACTAGAAGCTGTCATAAAGTCAATTGTATTAACACTTCTTAAAGCAACTACATAATCATAAGTTCTATTATCACCCATTACACCAACCGTTTTTACTGGCAATAATGTTACAAAAGCTTGAGATACTTCATTATATAAATTTGCTTCAATTAAGTTATTAATAAAAATATCATCAGCCTCTTTTAAGATTTCACATTTTTCTTTTGTAACTTCTCCAATAACTCTAACTCCAAGACCAGGTCCAGGAAAGGGATGACGATTAATCATAAGGTCAGGAATTCCCAATTCTTTTCCAACTGCTCTAACTTCATCTTTGAATAATTCTCTTAGTGG
Source organism: Spiroplasma cantharicola (assembly GCF_001281045.1). Classification (NCBI taxonomy): domain Bacteria; kingdom Bacillati; phylum Mycoplasmatota; class Mollicutes; order Entomoplasmatales; family Spiroplasmataceae; genus Spiroplasma; species Spiroplasma cantharicola. The sequence continues at coordinate 1,101,519 of NZ_CP012622.1, forward strand.
TTCTAATAATTCAAATTTTAAGTCATCTGGCAGTCCTCCCACATTATGATGTGATTTAATAGTTTTTGAAACATGGCCATTGCTTGATGACTCAATTACGTCTGGGTAAATTGTTCCTTGAGCAAGAAATTTTGCTCCTTGCATTTGTCTTGCCTGTTCACTAAACACTTCAATAAATTTTTTACCAATAGTTTTTCTTTTATCTTCTGGGTCAACTTGACCCTTTAATGCTTTATAAAATTCATTGCTAGCATCAACTAACTTAATATCCATTTCAAATTCTTTATTATATAAATCCATTACTTTTTTTGCTTCATCTTTTCTTAACAAACCAGTATCAACTAAAATACATTTTAATTGCTTTCCAATTGCTTTAGAGATTAATGCAGCTGCCACTGAAGAGTCAACTCCTCCAGATAAACCTAAAATAACTTGCTCTTTTCCAACAATTTCTTTTATTGATTTTATTTTATTTTCAATAAATTCTTTCATTTCTCAATCAGCTTTACATTTTGAAATATCAAAAATAAAGTTTTTTAACATTTGAATTCCTTGTTCAGAGTGAGTCACTTCTGCGTGAAATTGAATCCCATAAACTTTTAATTTTTCATTTGAAATCCCCGCAACTGATGAATCAGAATGAGCAATTTGTTTAAAGCCTTCAGGCATTTTTGTTAAGTGATCTGCGTGACTCATTCATACTTGTGAATTTTGACTAACTTTTTTAAACAATAAACTTTTGACATCGTCAATATATAATTTAGCTTTACCAAATTCTTGTGAATCAGCTAGCTCAACTTTTCCACCAAACATTTCTGTAATTAATTGCATTCCATAGCAAACACCCAATATTGGAACCCCAAGATTAAATATTTCCTTATCAATTTTATAAGCTTCATTCAGATATACACTATTGGGACCACCAGAAAGTATAATTGCTTTTAAATTATGATATTTTTCTAAATCGGCTTTTGTTTTATCAAAAGGAATTACTTCAGCATAAACATTTAAATTTCTAACTCTTCTTGCTAGTAATTGAGTATATTGACTTCCAAAATCTAAAATAAGTATTTGCGTATTTAACATTTTCTTAACCTCTAACTATTTTAATAAAACACTTCAAGTTTTCCTTTTATTATACATCAAAAAAACACCATTATATTTTCTAGTAATACTAGTTTATATAATGGTGTTTTAATATTTATTAAATTTTTAAAAGTTAATTGGTTTTCCTGATTCTAATGCTTCAGCTGCTTCACCAATAGCTTCACTCAATGATGGGTGAGGATGAATAGCTCTTGCAATTTCACTAATTGTAGCTTCAGATTCCATAACAGTTGTAATTTCTGAAATCATATCTGTTGCTGTATTTGAAATAATATGACATCCTAAAACTTGTTTATATTTAGGTTCACAAATTAATTTAACAAACCCTCCTGTATTACCATCAGCAAGTGCTTTACCAATAGCTGCAAATGGGAATTTATAAACTTTGTAGTCTGTTCCAGATTTTTTTAATTCATCTTCTGTTTTACCAACACAAGCTACTTCTGGATAAGTATAAATACAACTTGGAACTCTATCAAAGTTCATAGTTAAATCTTCAGCATGTTCGTTGCCTAATCTTTTTGCAATTCTATTTGCTGCAATAATACCTTGATGAGAAGCCACATGAGCTAACATCATTTTTCCTGTAACATCTCCAATTGAATAAACTCCATCAATGTTTGTTTCACAATATTCATTAACATTAATGTGGCCTCTTTCGTTCATTTCTAAACCTATTTTTTCAAAACCTTCTGTTACAACTTTACGCCCCACTGATTGTAAACAATAATCTGCTTTAATTTTATATTCTTTACCATCTTTTTCATAAACAACTTCTTTTTTACCAAAAGATTTTGTATTAACTCCATAAATTATTTCTAAGTTTCCTCTAGATAATAATTCTTTTGTCATTTCTTTTGAAACATCACTGTCTAACATTTCTAATATTGTTGGTAAGAATTGTAATACTGTAACTTTTGTTCCCAATCTTTTGTAAACACAAGCAAATTCAATCCCAATAACTCCTCCACCAATAATAACTAATTCTTTTGGAATTTTAGGAAGTGCTAATGCTCCTGTTGAATCAATTAATCAACCTGATTCAATTGCTTCTTTTGCTCCTGGTAAATTAAAGTGATTTGGTACACTTCCAGTTGCAACAATTAAATTATCACAAGTATATTTTTTACCATTTACACTTACAGTATTTTTATCAATTGCTTTAGCTGAACCTTCAATAGCTGTAACTTTATTTTTTTTCAAAAGACCTTTAACTCCAGTTGTTAATTTATTAACAACATCATCTTTTCTAGCTTGAATTGCTTTTCAGTCAGCTTTAACTCCAGTCAAATCAACTTTAATTCCATACTTATCAGCACGTTTTGTAATTTGCTCATATAAATATGCTGATTTTAATAATGTCTTAGTTGGTATACAACCAATATTTAAACAAACTCCACCATAATTACCTTTTTCAATAATTAATGTTTTTAATCCTAGTTGAGCACATTTAATTGCTGCAACATAACCTCCAACTCCAGCTCCAATTACTATTACTTCATAGTGATTTTCTGGTTTTGTTGAATTAAATTTAGGAGCAGGTTTTAAAGGTCCACCTTTGCCTTGAGTTAATCCTGACATATTAACATTATTTACAGCATTTACAATAGTTTCTACAGCTGATCTTTTTGGTGGAACCGTTCTTGCTCTCCCTCTTGAAAGAAGATCATTTGAAACTGGTGTTGCACCAACAACTGATGCATTTTCTTCAACTGGTTCTGATTTTGCTTTTGTTGCTTCTTTTGGAGCATCACCTTTACCATCATCAATTTCAACAACAACTTGTCCAACTTTAATTTCTTGATTTGCAGCAATTAAGATTGTTGCAACTTTACCATCAACTGGTGCATAAATATCTGAAGTTACTTTATCAGTTTCAACATTAAAAAGAGCATCTCCCATTTTAACTTGATCTCCAACTTTTACAAGAACTTCAGTAACTGTACCTTCTGTTAAACCTTCTCCAATATCTGCGAATTTTACTTTAAACATATTTCTAGTCTCCTAAACTAACAGAGTTGCAGGATTTTGTAAGTAGTATGCTACTCTTGTTAAAAATCTTCCTGCATCTGCTCCATCAATTACTTTGTGATCTGCAGTTATTGAAAAAGGCATATAGTCTCTAATTTCAATTTCTTCTTTAATTACTCCAGGTGCTCTTGTAATTGTACCAACACCTAAAATAGCTGCTTCTGGGAAGTTAACAATTGGTGTAGCATAATCTAATCCAACAGCTCCAAAATTGGTTACTGTGAATGTTGCTCCACTCATTTCACTTGCTGAAAGCTTTTTATTTCTTGCTTTAATGGCTAAGTCATTTATTTTTACAGCAATTTGTAAAACACTTAATTTATCAGCTCCACGAATAACAGGAACCATTAAACCATCAGGTGTATCACAAGCCATACCAATATTAATTTGTTGCGCAAATTTTATTGCTTTATTTTCTTCATCAATTCTTACATTTAAATTTGGCATATCTCTTAGTGCATTAGCGCTTGCTTTAATAATAAAAGCTAAATAAGTTAATTTAACTCTAAGTGAATCTGCATGACCTTTAAGTTGTTTTCTAATATTTACTAATTCAGTAACATCTAAGTTTCTCAATCCTGTAAATCCAGCAACTTTTTCATGAGCTGTTGTCATTGCTTTAACAGTTGCTTTTCTAATTGGATTTCATGGTTTTGATTCAAAAGTTAATGGTTCATTAATTTCAGGAACTGAAATTAATGGATTTGAGTAATCTATTGCTGCACCTTTTGGGCCTGGACCAGCTGATTGTATTGCAGGTGAAGCCATTTGTGGATTTGCAGCAAAACCTTCAACATCAGAAACTAAAATTCTATTATTAGGTCCAGATGGACTAACTTTAGAAAGATCAACACCCATAACAGCTGCAACTTTTCTTGCTAATGGTGATGCTTTAACATCAACATTACTATTATCAATAATACTTGCTTGAGAAACAATATTTGCTTTTGGTGCAACTTCTCTAGCTTTTCTTGAAATAACTTCATTTGAAACTGGTGTTGCACCAACAACTGATGCATTTTCTTCAGCAGGTTCTGCTTTTGCTTTTGTTGCTTCTTTTGGAGCATCACCTTTACCATCATCAATTTCAACAACAACTTGTCCAACTTTAATTTCTTGATTTGCAGCAATTAAGATTGTTGCAACTTTACCATCAACTGGTGCATAAATATCTGAAGTCACTTTATCAGTTTCAACATTAAAAAGAGCATCTCCCATTTTAACTTGATCTCCAACTTTTACAAGAACTTCAGTAACTGTACCTTCTGTTAAACCTTCTCCAATATCTGCGAATTTTACTTTAAACATATTTCTAATTCTCCTATTAGTCTCTAAAATTTGTAATTTAAGATTTCTTCCATTTTAACAAGTATTTTTTTTGGATGAGGTTGGTGGTAAGCTTCACCTGAATCAAAAGGTATAACAATGTCATATCCTGTACATCTCATTGATGGAGCTTTTAAATATTCGAAACATTCTTCATTTACTGAAGCAATAATTTCTGCTGAAACTGAAAATGATCTGATTGCTTCATGGACAACTAACAATCTTCCTGTTTTTTTAACTGATTCAAAAATCATTTCTTTATCTCATGGTTGAATTGAACGTAAATCAATTAATTCAATTGTAACATCGGGATTTTTTTCTTCCAATTCATCAATTGCCTTTTGACAATCAACTGTTTGAGCTCCATATGTAACAACAGTTAAGTCATTTCCTTCTTGAATTTTAAACGCTTTACCTATTTCAACAGTATAGAATCCCTCAGGAACTTCTTGTTTAAAGGCTCTATATAATTTTGTTGGTTCAAAAACAATAACTGGATCTGGTGATTCAATTGCTGCTAAAATTAAACCTTTTGTATCATAAGGTGTTGAAGGACAAACTACTTTAATACCTGGAGTATGTGCATACATTGCTTCCATAGCTTCAGAGTGTAATTCAAGAGCTCTAATTCCACCACCCATTGGCATTCTTATAACAACTGGTGTTGGGTATTTCCCTCTTGTTCTATTTCTCATTCTTCCCATATGTCCTAAAATATTTTGTAATGATGGTCAACCTAGACCTTCAAATTGTAATTCTACAACTGGTTTCATTTTATTTACTGCCATACCAATAGCTACACCAGCAAAGACAGCTTCAGAAATTGGAGCATCAAAACATCTTTTTTCTCCAAACTTAGCTTGAAGCCCTTCTGTTGCTCTAAAAACTCCACCTTCATAACCAGCATCTTCTCCATAAACAACAACGTCATCTCATTTTTCCATCGCAACTTCAAGTGCTTCTGAAACTGCTTTAACATTATTTAAAACCTTCATTAGTGGTGTCCTCCCTTAGCTACTTCTGGATATTTAGCAAAAAATTCTTTTGCTTCTTTATATTGTTTTTCTAAATCTGGAGTTTTTTCAGCAAATTGGAAGTTGAAAACATCTTCTAATTCATATGATTTATTTGCTTCAGCTCAGTCAAACTCAGCTCTAATAAATTCATCTTGTTTTTTATCTAAAGCTTCTTGTTTTTTATCGGTTCAGATTTTTTTATCAATTAAGTATTTTTTCATTCTTATTAGTGGATCTGATTTAAGTGCTTCTTCAAATTCAGCTTTTGGTCTATAAATATCTGGATTATCTGAAGATGAGTGAGCTCCTAATCTATATGTATCACATTCAATAAATACAGGACCTTTACCACTTCTTGCATGTTCAACTGCTTCTTTTGCAACAGCATAAACTGCAAGTAAATCATTTCCATCAACTTTAATTGAAGGCATTCCTGTTGCAATACCTTTTACAGCAATATTTAATGACTTTGTAGATTTTTTATATGGTGTAGAAATAGCTCATTTATTATTTTCACAAATGAAAATAACTGGTAGTTCATGAATTTTTGCAAAGTTCATTGCTTCATAAGTTTCACCTTCACTCATTCCACCATCACCTGTTGTTGTTACAGCAACTCCACCTGTTCCTCTATATTTTTCAGCAAAAGCAATTCCTGTTGCATGTGAAAATTGAGAACCAATAATAATATTTGGTGGTAAAGAATTAACACCTTTTGGTGATTGCCCACCATATTCATTTCCCATTCAATAAAGCATGATATTTCTCATTGGCATTCCAACACTTAATCATGCAGCATTATTTCTATATCCTGATGAGAATCAATCTTTTCCTTTAATTAAGGGCAAAGTATATCCTATTTCAGATGCTTCTTGCCCTGTTGAAGAAAGAAATGATAATAATCTTCCTTGTCTTTGTGCTTTATTTTGGAAGTCATCTTGTCTTCTTGAAAGATTCATTAATGAATATGCATCTATTAGCTCTTTGTCTGTCATTTTTGGCACTAATTTTTCATCAATAATTTTTCCGTTCTTATCCATAATACGAACTACTTCGTCTTTTAATGGATCAAATTTTCCTATAAATTTCATTTTTCCTCCTATTGTATTAATAAGTCTAGTATATCCTTACTTGTGAAGTTTTCTCCAAAAATATTTTTGATATCTGACTTATTTAACACATCTTCTAAAACAAACGTTTCATATTTTAAATTTACTAATTTATTTTCAAGTTCTTCAGTTCCTTGAAAACCTAAAAAATCTCCATAGAATTTTGCATCTTTAATGATTCCCTTTTCAATTCTTAAAAGAGCTTCAATAGATCCTTTTCCTTCTAATCTTTGTTTATTTCTATAATCAAAATCAGCATTCTTTGCATAATTTCAATCTGAATTTTTAAATTTCTCTTTGCTAAGATTAGTTATTTCCTTTATTTCATCTTCGCTTAAATTAATTGTTTTGATTTCATCTGACTTTTTATAAGTCTCAATTAATTTATTCATAAAAGCTTCAATATCAATTTTATTTTTTACTTCAGAATTTATGTTTGTAACCCTTGCTGCAATAGATTGAATATTCTTTGAAAGAATTTTGGCTCTATCAACAGTTAAATAATTAGTCAACTTATCTAAATTTGCATTAAATAATATTGTTCCATGTTGCAAAAATCTATCTTCATACTTTCACATAGCATTTCCAGATATCTTTTTACCATTTAGTTCAATATCATTTCTTCCAGAAAACTTTGCAGGAACACCTAACTCATTAAGAGTTTTAATTACAGGTTCTAGCATTGTTGAAAATAAAGAAACACCTTTATTTTCTAAATCTGTATAAATAATGCTAAAATTCATATTTCCTAAGTCATGAAAAACTGTACCCCCACCACTATTTCTTCTAACAATATTAACAGAATCTTTTTGAGCGTTTTGAAGATTAATTTCTCAAGCAGCATTTTGATTTCTTCCAACCACAATTGTGTTATCATTTTGTCATAAAAAAAGAATTGGTTCTGAGTATTTTCTAGTTTTTACAAAGTATTCTTCTGTTGCTAAATTAAACGCTGGGTCAACACAAGAAGTTTTATATATAAACATTTTGATACTTCCCTTCTATACAACTATATTCTAAGGCATTTATCCTCATTTTGAGGAAATTTTTTAAATAAAGAAAATTATTTTCTAAATTTTTCCATTCTTAATTCCCTTGATTTATCAAAGGAAATCAATTAAAAAAAGATATAATTAATAGGTAAAGGAGGCAATTATGCAATTACAACACTTATCAAAAAAGAGATTAATTTTAATAGATTTAGACGGTACAACTTTAATGTCTAATGGTGAAGAAATTCATCCAATTACAAAAAAAGCATTAATTAATGCAACAAAAAATGACCATAAGGTTTGTATAATAACAGGAAGGCCTCATAGAGCAAGTATTCGTTTTTTTAATGAACTAGGATTAACTACCCTTTTAACAAATTTTGATGGAGCTCATATTCATGACCCAGTATCAATGAAATTTAAAAGAATTGTTTTTCCTATTAGTGAAGATGTTGTTAAAGAAATAATGTTACACCCTATTATTAAATCAAGTACTTCAAACATACTAATTGAGTCATATAATAAAGCAATGGTAAAAGAAAAGAATGAATTTATTGAAAACTTTTTTCATCTAGACGATGTTGATGACGATGAATATAAAATTATTGACCCATATAAACATTGAGAGGGTTCTGCTACAAACGTTGTTTTATTTATAGATACTGAAGATAATAAAGATAATGTTTTAAGAGTATTAGAAAAATTTAAAAACACAATAAAAATTCAATCTGGTAATGTCTATGGTAATTTAAGTAAATCATCAAAGTTAATGGTTACTCTAACAAACAAAATTGTAAATAAAGGTTTTGTTGCCGATATTCTAGCACAATACTATAATAAAGATATTAGAGATGTCATTGCTTTTGGAGATCAAATGAATGACTATGAAATGGTTCAAAAAGTAGGTTATGGTGTGGCTATGAAAAACGGAAATACGGCTTTAAAAAATATTGCAGCGGGAATTACTAATCTTACAAACGATGAAGGTGGGCTTGGTGAATATCTTGAAAAACTTTTAAGAGGAATGGAAGTTTAAAAAAACTGGTTATCCAGTTTTTTATTTTGTAATTTTTTCTAATTCTTTTATAAGATTATTAATTTCTTCTATTAAAGGTTTATATGTATTCTCATTTAAAAAATCAACACCAACTTCTTTTAAAATTTCTAATGGTGGTTTTGAACCCCCTAATTTTAAGAAATCAGTTATTATTTCACTATTACCATTTTTAAAATCCTTGTATAATTTAAAACTAGCAACTAAATCAAGTGCATATTTATATACATAAAATGGTGATTGAAAAAAGTGAGATATATAGGGTCAAGAATAATTTGGTTCATCTTTATCATCAAATTGATCATAACCAAATTCATTTTGTTTTTGTAAAAATAAATCCTTTAAACTCTCTGTTGTAATTGGTTTTCCATCTTCAATTAATTTATGAGCACTATATTCAAAATCTGCAAACTGAATTTGTCTATAAAATGTCGAGATTAAATCAAAAATTCTTTGTTGAAGTAAGTATTTTTTTTCTTCAATATCTTTTGCTGAAGAAAATAAGTAATCAAATAATAAATGCTCATTAAAAGTTGAAGCAACCTCAGCTAATATTATTGGATAATTATTTAATGGATATTTTTGAAACTGATCTGCAAATAAGGTATGAACAGAATGACCAACTTCATGAACTAAAGTACTAATTGACCCCAATTTATAATCTCAATTCATTAATATTATTGGTTCAACACCATTACCCCCTGAGGAATATGCCCCATCGGATTTATTCTCATCTTCATAATAATCTATTAAAGAATCTTTTAAAGCAATATTTAATTTACTTTGATAATCATTTCCTAAAACTTTTAAGCAATTTATTACAATTTCTTTTGCCTCATCAACACTAAATTCCCTTTTATAGTCCTTTGATATTTTTAATAGTCTATCTGTCGAGTAGAACTTATCAAAATTATATATACTTTTAATTAATTTATTATATTTTTTAAAGCAATTGATTGTGCTCTTTCCAACTTTAATTAAATTCAAATATATTTCTTCACTAACTTGGTCATCAAATAAATTCATTTCCAAAATAGAATTATAACTTCTAACATTTTTATCTTCATTTTGTACTTGAATAATTGCTTCATAGATTTTTGCAAAACTATGCTTTCTTGAAGAGTAATTTTTAAAATATAAATCATTAGCTTCTCTTCTTTTTTCTTGATCTTTGATTGGATCAGAATTTTCCATTATTTCTTTATACAAAGATAAGCTCAATTCTAGTTGTTTACCATTTCATTCAATTACTGAGTTTTGTTTATCAGCATAGGATAAAGAATCATATAGATTACCAACAGCATTTCTACTTCTTGAAACTTTACTCATTAATTCTTCATCTGTTTTTGATAATATAAATTTGGAAGATTTAAAAAAGGTTTTAAAATAATAATTATATTCCTCTTTATTTTCTTCATTAAGTCATTGAAGAATTTTTAATTCTCCTATTTCTTTTAATTCATTTAATACAAAGGCTTTTTTAATATTTAAATCTTGATAAAAATTATCCAACAAAGCGCTTACATGTTGATTTTCATTATTAGTTTGATCGATATCAATTAAATGAGAATATTGATTTAATTTAGATAAAATTAAATCAATATCTTTTTCAAAACCTAAATACTCTAAAAAATAAGTTTTGTTTTCTAATTTTCCTTTTAAATTAAAAATTTTATCAGATAGTAATTTAGCTCTATCTAAGTCTATCTTTCAATTATCAAAATTTTTATATAAATGGGAAAAATCTCATTTATATTTTTCATTTGCTTCTTTTCTTTTCATATTTTTATTATATAGAATAAAAAGCAAAACTTATATTTCATATTTGATAATATTTTTTTAATAAATAAAAAACAGAGAAATTAATTTATTCTCTGTTTTTTACTTCTTATTTCTTTAGTAATTCAAACATTGTTTTTAACATCGGTGCTCTACCACGTTTATTTGCATCTGCTGTTGCAGCTATATCCAAGTGAATATATTCTTTTCCCTCAGCAAAAGAATCTAAAAAGGCTGCAGCTGTTGATGAACCTGCTTCTCTACCTGGTTCTGAATTTGCTAAATCTGCTATTTTTGAACATTGCATTGCTTTTAAGTGATCACCAATTACAGGTTGTCTTCAAATTGGTTCTTGACTTTTTTTAGAAGCATTTTCAAATTCAGTATGGAATTCATCAAATTTTGAAAAAGTTCCAGTAAATCATCTTCCTAATGCAATTGCAATAGCTCCAGTTAAAGTTGCCACAGTAATTGCTCTATCAGCTTTTGCTTGTCTTACTGCATAAGTAATTCCATCAGCTAATACTAATCTACCTTCTGCATCGGTATTAGTTATCTCAACTGTTTTACCATTCATTGATTTTATTACTGATTCAGTTAAAGTTGCTTTTCCACCAATTCTGTTATCTGTTAGTAATCCAATAGATACAACATTACATTTTGCTTTTGCTTTTGCAAGTGCCATAACAGTTGAAGAAACAATTGCTGCTCCTGACATATCAAATTTCATATTATCTAAAAAGTTTGAAGGTTTTAAATTATATCCCCCTGTATCAAAAGTAATTCCTTTACCAACTAAAGCTGTTTTCTTTTGCGAAGAGTCTGAATTATATTCCAATACAACTACTCTTGGATCTATACTACTTCCAGCATTAACTGAAAGTAATAAACCCATTCCCATTGATTCGATTTGCTTTTTGTCATAAACTGTTACTTTTATTTCTTTTATTTCTTTTGCTTTTGCAGCTATTCTATTTGCAATTTCTACTGAAGTACCAACATTTGGAGGTAAGTCTTGTAAATCTCTTGCAAAATTTAAGTATTCCATTTTAATTGCTGAAGTTTCATAAATTGCATTAAATTTTTTATCAAATAAGAAATTTATTGATTTTGGTTCTGCTTGTTTTTCTTTCATTTCAAATTCTTTGTGTGCAGCAAACATAATTGTTTCTACAACTTTTTGAAAAGCAGCTTCTTCACTTTTAAATTTTGATGCAAATGACTCTACATTAACATTTAAGTCATATTTATTTGATTTAATAATTGCTTCTAATGAATCTCCCAATTCTCTAAGACAAGGCTTGTCATTTAAAAAATAATATAAAGTTTTGTCTTCACTAATTAATGAAGTAACTCCATTTTCTTTTACAACTAACTCATTTAATTTATCTTTTGAGTTAACTGCCTTTAAAGTTAATGTAAATTCTTTTTTGTTGCTTGTTATCATTTTAATTCTCCTTTTTAATTTACAAGATTATAATAACATCTTTAACACTACTTTATTACAAAGGTTTCCTTACATTTTTTATTAGTACATTTTCCATAAATTACTAATTTTAATTTTTCAATATTTTTTTCATAATTTAAAAAACTTTTAACCATACCATGACCTTTTGGGCATTTCATTTTTCTATTAACCAATTTAGTATTCAGAGAATAAAACTTTGATTTTGTTGAATAAATATAATAAGTTTCTTTAATCAATCTCTCATTTTGATCATCTATTTGATCTAATATTAAAAAACTAATATCTTCAATATCATTTACCTTAGTTCTAAGTTTAGAATAAAATCTTTCTTTACTAGTTTTAAATCCATTAACATGTTGTTTAAATCTACTAATTATATTTCTAGATTCACCAACATAACAAAAATTTAATTTATTATTTACTATTGAATACATAAGATAAGTTCCTGAAACTTTGTATTTAGTTTGATTTAATTCCAAAGTATTAAAATTTGATCTAGTCATTAATAAATTATTAATAAAGTGCAGTAAATAATTTTCTGATAAAGGCTTATATTTTAAATCTCTAGAATTTTTAATATTAGTTATCATTTTAAATTGTTCTTTTAAGTCCATAAAAATCACCCTTAAATATTATTATAAATTAAAAAAATTCCCCTTAGGGAAAGTTTTATTATTAATTAAATTATTGAACGATTGAAACAACTGTTCCAGCACCAATAGTTCTTCCACCCTCACGGATTGAGAATTTTGTACCTTGTTCAACAGCAATTGGTTTAATTAATTCAATAACTAATTCAACGTTATCTCCAGGCATAACCATGTCTGTTCCACTTGGTAAGTGAACTTCTCCAGTAACGTCTGTAGTTCTAAAGTAGAATTGTGGACGGTATTTGTTAAAGAATGGTTTGTGTCTTCCACCTTCTTCTTGTGTTAAAGCATAAACTGATGCATTTAATTTTGTATGTGGTTTAATTGTTCCTGGTTTTGCAAGAACTTGTCCACGTTCAATATTATCTCTATCAACACCTCTTAATAGTGCTCCAACATTATCTCCAGCTTCAGCAAAGTCTAGTAATTTTCTAAACATTTCTAATCCTGTAACAACAACTTTTTTACTATCTTCTACTAATCCAACAATTTCGATTTCGTCGTTAACTTTAACAACTCCTCTTTCAACTCTTCCAGTTGCAACTGTTCCACGTCCTGTAATTGTAAATACATCTTCTACAGGCATTAAGAAAGTTTTTTCTTTATCACGAGTTGGTGTTGGAATATATGCATCAACAGCATCCATTAATTCTTCAACTTTAGCAACTCATTTTGCATCACCATTTAATGCTCCTAAAGCTGATCCACGAATAACTGGTGCTCCATCTCCATCAAAGTCGTATGCAGATAATAAATCTCTAACTTCCATTTCAACTAAATCAATTAATTCTTCGTCATCTACCATATCACATTTATTTAAGAATACTGCAATAGCTGGTACTCCAACTTGTCTTGATAATAAGATATGTTCTCTTGTTTGAGGCATTGGTCCGTCAGTTGCAGCAACAACAAGGATTCCACCATCCATTTGTGCAGCTCCTGTAATCATGTTTTTAACATAATCGGCGTGACCAGGACAGTCAACGTGAGCGTAGTGTCTTTTTTCTGTTTTATATTCAACGTGAGAAGTATTAATTGTAATACCTCTTTCTCTTTCTTCTGGTGCATTATCAATATTTGCGTAATCTTTGAATTCTGCTCCACCTTTTGCTGCTAATACTTTTGTGATTGCAGCTGTTAATGTAGTTTTACCGTGGTCAACGTGTCCGATTGTTCCAATGTTAACGTGAGGTAAACTACGGTCAAATGCTTCTTTTGCCATGTTTTTTCATTCCTTCCATTTGGTTCTAATTTATATTTATTGTGACCAAGTGTCCTAATAATTATAAATACATTTTGTTTAAAGTACAATACTTTTTTTATTTGATAATAAGGTACTATTTACCTTGTTTTTTAATAATTTCTTCAGCAATGTTTTTTGGTGCTTCATTATAATGACTGAAAATCATTGTATAATTTCCACGCCCTTGTGTAAATGAACGCAATTCAGTTGCATAACCAAACATTTCTGAAAGAGGAACTTTTGATTTAATTGTTTGTGCATTTCCTCTTTGTTCTGAACCTTCAATTAATCCACGTTTTGATGAAATGTTACCCATAACATCTCCGTAATATTCATCTGGTACAGTAACTTCAACTGACATAATTGGTTCTAAAAGAACTGGATTAACTTTTTTCGCAGCCTCTTTTAATGCTAATGATGCAGCAATTTTATATGCCATCTCATTTGAATCGACATCATGATATGATCCATCAACTATTGTTGCCTTTACATCTATCATTGGGAATCCAGCAATAACCCCATTTTGTAACGCATTTTCTAGTCCCACTCTTGCAGCATTGATATATTCTTTTGAGATTTTACCCCCAACAATTTTATCAATTCATTCAAACCCTTTGTCATGATTTGGTTCAAACTCAATCACAACGTGACCATATTGCCCACGTCCTCCTGATTGTTTAACATATTTACCTTCAACTTTTGCTGAACCTTTAATTGTTTCACGATATGAAACTTGAGGTGCTCCAACGTTTGTTTCAACTTTGAATTCTCTTTTCAAACGATCAACAATAATATCAAGGTGTAATTCACCCATTCCAGCAATAATTGTTTGTCCAGTTTCTTCATCAGTAAAAGTTCTAAAAGTTGGATCTTCTTCTGACAATTTATTTAATGATAATCCTAATTTTTCTTGATCAGCTTTAGTTTTTGGTTCCAATGCTAAGTGAATAACTGGTTCTGGGAATATCATTGATTCTAAGATAATCTCATTTTTTTCATCTGTTAATGTATCTCCAGTTGTTGTATCTTTCAATCCAACAGCTGCAGCAATATCTCCAGCATAAACTTCATCAATTTCTTCACGATTATTTGCATGCATTTTTAATAAACGTCCTACACGCTCTTTTTTATCTTTAGTTGCGTTTAATACATAACTACCTTTTGTTAAAACCCCTGAGTAAACTCTAAAGAATGTTAACTTTCCAACAAATGGATCAGTCATAATTTTAAAAGCTAACGCAGCAAATGGTTGGTCATCTGCAGCTTTTCTTTCAGCTTCTGTTCCATTTGGTAAGATTCCCTTAATTGAAGGAACATCTAATGGTGATGGTAAGTAATCAACAACAGCATCTAATAATAATTTAACACCTTTGTTTTTAAATGCTGATCCAGCTAATACTGGGAAAAATTCAGCAGATATTACTCCTTTACGAATTGCTGATTTTAATTCTGGAATTGTAATTTCTCCACCATCCAAAAATTTAACCATCAAGTCTTCATCATATTCAACAGCCATTTCAACTAATTGTGCTCTTAGTTGAACTGCACTATCTTTTAAATCAGCTGGTATTTCAATTTCTTTAGCAATTTCTTCAGCTGCTCCATCAAAACCTCAAGCTTTCATTTCAACTAAATCAATAATTCCACTGAATTGATCTTCTGCTCCAATTGGTAATTGAATTGGTGCAGCTTTTGCTCCCAATCTATCTCCAATTGTTTTTACTGAGTATAAAAAATCAGCTCCAGTTTTATCCATTTTGTTAACAAAAACAACTCTTGGTACTTTGTATGTTGTTGCTTGTCTTCAAACAGTTTCAGTTTGTGGTTCAACACCACTTTGACCGTCTAAAACAGCTACAGCTCCATCAAGAACTCTTAATGATCTTTCAACTTCAACTGTGAAGTCAACGTGACCAGGAGTATCAATGATATTAAATCTGTGATCTGCTCAAAATGCTGTTGTTGCAGCAGATGTAATTGTAATACCACGTTCTTGTTCCTGAGCCATTCAATCCATTTGTGATTCACCTTCGTGAGTTTCACCAATTTTATGAATTCTACCTGTATGGAATAAAATACGTTCTGTAGTTGTAGTCTTACCAGCATCAATATGAGCCATAATACCAAAGTTACGAATCATATTTAAACTATATTCTCTTGGCATATTCTTTTCTCCTTATTTTCTATTATCAACGATAATGTGCAAATGCTTTATTAGCTTCAGCCATTTTGTGAGTATCTTCACGTTTTTTAACTGATCCACCTACACCATTTGATGCATCAATAATTTCATTTGCTAATCTATCAATCATTTCTTTTTCATTTCTTAATCTTGAATAATTAATTAATCATCTTAAAGCTAAAGTAACTTTTCTTTCTGTTGAAACTTCAACAGGAACTTGATAGTTTGCTCCACCAATACGACGAACCTTTAATTCTAAATGTGGTTTAATATTTTCAATTGCTTTATCAAAAACTTCGATTGGAGTAGTTCCAGTCTTTTCTTTTATTTTTTCAAAAGCCTTGTATAAAATGTGTTGAGCTGTTCCTCTTTTACCATCTAACATAATTTTGTTAACTGCTCTACTTACTAGTTTTGAGTTATAAATTGGATCTGGTAATACGTCTCTCTTTTCTGCTTGATGTTTACGCATGTTATAATCTCCTTTCTCTTTTATTTATAAAATGTGAATTACACTCTACTATTTTTTCTCTTTAGGTCTTTTTGTTCCATATAAAGAACGAGATTGCATTCTTCCGTTAACTCCAGTTGTATCTAAAGTACCACGAATTATATGATAACGAACCCCAGGTAAGTCTTTTACCCTTCCCCCACGAATAAGCACAACACTATGTTCTTGTAAGTTGTGTCCTTCTCCTGGAATATAAGCTGTTACCTCCATACCGTTAGTCAATCTAACCCTTGCATACTTACGTAAAGCTGAGTTAGGTTTTTTAGGAGTCATAGTTGCAACCCTTGTACAAACACCTCTTTTTTGTGGTGCTGAAACTCTAGTAACTTTTTTTAATAAAGTATTAACTCCTCTGTTTAAAGCAGGAGCTTTAGTTTTTCATGTTTTTGCTTTTCTTGGTTTTCTAACTAATTGATTAATTGTTGCCATTTAAGGTTCCTCCTTTCCACAATACCGAGTGTATTGTAATCACACAATCTATATTATATATTAAAAAAGAACTAATTCTTACATTTTTAACTCTTTTTTTATTTTTTTTAAAAATTAAAATAAATTAATATTTGGCATTATATTATCAAATACTTTTTGATTCATCATTCCTTCTTGCAATGGATAAATTAAAACAAGCTCTAATAAATAAATCATTAAATAATAGGCATTCATATAATCCATAAAAATTTCAATTCTTTTTGTTGATAATTGATCTTCTTGAATCATAGATAATCTCTTATATGTATTTGTATAATTTTGATTAAATTCTAAAATGTTTTCCATTAATTTTGAAAATGCAGATTGAGCATCTAGTTCTGAAACTATTTTTAAAAAATCATTCATTGGTTTAAAAGTATTATTTGAATCTTCTTGTAAATTTAGCTTTGAGTATTTTTCAAGCAATTCATTTGTTTTAACTCCAAAAGCTTGAACAGCTGTTGCTACTATAATATCAATTCCTCTTGAATCAGTAACAATTTCCTTTTCTAATTTTTCTTTTTCTAAATTAACATCAATTGAAATTAAAACAATAATAGAATTTTGAAAAATAGACATTAAATGATTTAGAATAATTAGCTTATCTGAATTATTATCTAAGGCTTTTCAATCACCAAAAGTTTTATCAAATTCTTTACCAAATAATTCAACTTCTTCTCTTGTATTAATTTGACTATTTTTATTTAAAAAATCTTCTATATTATTTGGTATTTTAAACTCTTTAGAAATGTTTTGCTTTAAATTTTGATAGACACTGTTAACTCTTTTAATAATAATTTTTTCATAATTAATAGGTTTAATTGCTTTCATAAAAGTCCTTTTCTATATTTATATCTAAGATAATCATACTACATTTGATATTATTAATAATAAGGAGAATACAATAATGATATGAGGAGAATCAAATTCAAGAGACTTTTTAGATTGAGCTGATTTTTGTAGAAATAATGTTATTAAACAAAAGGGAATTAGTTCAACAAGTGGTCCAAACTTTGCAAATGATAAAAGTTCAGCAAGTTATATTTCAGTTAAAAATACATTGATAAATCTTATTGCAAATAATAAAAGCATTAGTGTCCAACAACTTTATAATATTTTACCTACAGAACTTTTAGTTAATCCTACAATTAAAAATGTATTGTTACAGTTATATCTTGAAGACAATTTAAAAATTCAAGGTCAGCAAAAAAATAATGATGAGCGTGAATCAAACTTCATTTTAGTTTTTGTTAAAAAACCTGCTCCTAAAGTAGCAGTTAAAGTTGAAAGAAGACAATCTAATATTGAAGAATTAATTGATAATAATTGACAAGCAACAGGAAGAAAACTAGACTTTGAAAAAATTGAACGCGAAGATAAAAGTAAATTAAATATAAATTTAAAAAGAACAAATCCTACTCCAACTAATAAAGCTGCTGATAAGCCCAATATTGATGTTAGAGATCATTTAAAACAAAAAGAAATACCAAAGGATATAGTAAAAGCAGAACCAAAAAAAGAAATACCAGAACCAAAAAATTCAAATATAACTTATATTCAAATACCAAAAGCAGAACCAAAAATTGAAAAAGAAGAAGTTGCACCAGCTGTAAAAGTGAATCTTGAATATAGACCGATGCCAAAGAAAAAGGAAGTTATTATTGAAGATAATGTATTTAATGGTTTATCAGCTTTTGACTTATATTATTTAGAAAGTTTTTTAAGTGATGCTGCAATTAAAGAAAAAGACAAACAACATGAAATCAAAATTACAAGAGATATTTTAAAAGTGAGAGGTAATATAAAATATTCTCAAGAAAAGCAAACTTCAACAATTAAGGTAATTTTTAGTTTTATTGGATGTTTAACAATAATTGGTATTCCAATTGTAATCGCTTCAAACTCTAATAAAATTAGAAAAAAAGCTAGAAAAATATATAAAGAAAATTTAAAAAATAGAAGTTATGAAAATTTAAAAAGTGACTTAAAAACACAAAATCCAAGAATTATTGAATTTTAAAAAAAGAACCCTTAAGGGTTCTTTTTTACATTTCTTGTTTTTTATAACTACTTTTTAATATTTTTGCTTCACTTTTAATATTTTTTAATTCTCTTTTTTTAATTTTTATTTCCAATTTTGCTTGTTTCATAGTTTCTTTACATTTTTCAATTTCAGTTTCTTTGTCTTCTTTTTCAACTTTAAACGCTGCTAATTTTTCTTTTAATGCTTCTTTTGTCATTTTTATTTTCTCCTTATAGAATTAATCTACTAATAGTTATAATCATAGTTTAAAAATAAACTATTGTCAAATTAATAAAATATAAGTGTTTAGAATTTGAAGTAAATACTGATAATTATCACTTAAAAGTTTAAAAATAATTTAATATGACTTTTAATAAATTCCATCTAAAAAAGTTAAAGCTTCTAGTGCATTATTAATGTCACTAATGACTTTTTTAGCAAAACCCTTTATTATTTTTGAAGTTGAAAAACTTGCTTCTTTATCAAATATACAAATTTCTGTTCATATATTATTTTTACTAACATACTGATGTCCTACTATAAAGTCAGTTACTATGGCAATCCCGCTTAGATTTTTTGTATTTTTCATAGTTAAATTATCAATATATTTTGGTCTAAGAAATTTAGGGCCTCTTAAATCTGTATTTGATACATTAATATTATATTTCTCATTAAATTGCATTGATTCTGTATTGTAATTATCCTTTTTTGATTTTCCTGGAAGAATAACTATTCCATTATAAGATGTGTCAAATTTCTTATTTTCAACTCTAAGAATAGTTGTTGCAACAAAATTATGAACATAAATAGTTTTAGTACCATTTTTTGTTTTTCTCTTTTTTTCTTCTACAGTTCTAACAGTTTGATTAAATTGATAATTTACTAACTTATCTTCAAAAGAAAAGTTCAAACAATTTCGCTTTTCATTTGCTCTAAAAAAAGTATAATTTGCTAAAAAACTTCATGGGCTTCCATAATATTTTTTAAAAAGTGAATTAATATAAGTTCTTTCTAAATTTATAAATTTCACTTTTTTAATAAATGGATTTGCTATTTCTTTTACTAAAGCCTCAAAAGATTCATTATAAATATCTTGTCATTCTATTTGGTTTATATAATCAAAAACTGATTTTCTAATTCGCTTTGATTTAGAAAAAAATTTCACTCCTAAAATAACTGCAATTAAATCAATAGCTGATAAAATTAGAAAAACTATTAACCCCATTTCAAATTCTATATTTGAAAATAACAAAATAATTAATCCAAACCCTACAATTGCAATCAAACATAAAATAATACCGATTGTAAAATATTTTTTTCTTTTGTTAAGAAGAGAATCTAACTTACTTTTATCCAAATGTTTTTCAATAAAGCCTTCAATAGTTTCTTCTAAGTAATTTAGTTCTTGCATTACTTATTAAAATCCAATTTTAACATCAGCTCTATCTTCTTCTGTAATTTCAAAGAAATATTTAATTTTTGCCTTTATTGATGAACCTGCGACATTTAATGGTCACACTTGAATACTTTGATTAAAAGTACTTACATTGCTATTATAAATTCTTCTTGAAGCTGCTATATCTTCTTCAATTTCATTAATTGATCTAGACATTGATTGGAATAATTCAGTTGATTTTAAATTTGGGTAATTTTCAACTTGTATCATAATACTTCTTGATACTTGATCAAGAATTTTATTATTTTCCATCATTGTTTTTGCTCCACCACCCATTCTCATATTTGTAACTTGTTCTAAAGTGCTTTTCTCAAAATTAATACTTCCTTTTACAGTATCCATTAATTTGATTAAAGTATCTCTTCTTCTTTTTAACTGAACATCAATACCAGATTCTGCTTCTAATACTTTTGTATCCATTTTTTTCAACTTATTTACATTACCAATGTGAATAAATAAGGGAATAATCAATATAAATGTTAAATATCAAAAAAACTTCCCAAAAGCTGAAACTTTTGGTGAAGTATCTGCATCCCTATTTAAATCTTGTTTCTTATTTGGTGCTATCATATCTTTTCTCTTTCCTTTTGTACATAAATGTACTTATTTTCATTTTATCACTTTTAGATATTTTTTTAATAAGTATTTTTGAGTTATGAATTACTTATGAAAAAAAGAGAATATGTGCTGTAAATTAATAAATTCCATCTAAAAAGGTTAAAGCCTCTAATGCAAAATTAATATCCTTTAAGACTTTAATTGCAAATACTTTTAAAATTTTCTCTCTAGAAAGTTTTCTAGTTTTATAAAATATACAAATTTCTTGTTTAGGTTCCATTGAAGTAACATATTCATGGCCTATTATAATATCTGAAGAGAAAAAAATACCACTTAAATTTTGAGTATCTTTTTTAGTTAAATTATCAATATATTTAGGCCTAAGTACTTTAGGACCCCTTAAATCTGTATTTGATACATTAATGCCATATTTCTCATTGAATTGCATTGACTCTGTTTTATAGTTATTTTCACTTGATTTTCCTGGGAAAATAAGTATTCCATTATAAGATTGATCAAATTTCTTATTTTCAACTTTAAGAATACTAGTTGCAACAAAATGATAAACATAAGTAACCCTAGTACCATTTTTTGTTTGTCTTACTCTTTGCTCTACTGTTCTAATAGTTTGATTAAATTGATAATTTACTAGCTTATCTTCAAAAGAAAAATTCAAGCAATTTCTCTTTTGATTTGTTTTATAAAATATATAACTAGATAATCAACTTCTTGGACTTCCACGATAATCTTTAAGTGGAGCCTTATTATAATTTCTCTCTAAATTAAGAAACTTTACTTTTTTCAGAAAAGGAGTTTCAAATTGTTTAATATATTTATCAAAACTTTTTATGTAAATATCTTCTCATTCTATTTGGTTTATATAATTAAAGGCATCAATTCTTTGATAGCTTGATTTAACTAAATATGTTATTGCTAATACAAATAAAGTAATATCAAAAACTCAAAAAAAGCCAATAATAGAAAGGAAAATTAATGATTGATTAATTGCACAAAGAAAAATAGTAATTGGAAAAGCTATAAATAAAAGTATTCATGAAACAATACTTATTATAAAATTTCTTTTTCTTATTTTAAGAAGTGAGTCTAGTTTTTGTTTATCTAAATGTTCCTCAATAAAGCTTATTGCATTTTCTAATAAAGTTTTTTCTTCCATTATTTATTAAAATCCTATTTTAACGTCTGCTCTATCTTCCTCTGTAATTTCAAAAAAATATTTAATTTTTGCCTTTATTGATGAACCTGCCACATTTAATGGTCACACTTGAATACTTTGATTAAAAGTACTTACATTGCTATTATAAATTCTTCTTGAAGCTGCTATATCTTCTTCAATTTCATTAATTGATCTAGACATTGATTGGAATAATTCAGTTGATTTTATATCTGGGTATTTTTCAACTTGCAACATAATATTTCTTGATACTTGATCAAGAACTTTATTATTTTCCATCATTGTTTTTGCTCCTCCACCCATTCTCATATTTGTAACTTGTTCTAAAGTGCTTTTCTCAAAGTTAATACTTCCTTTTACAGTATCCATTAATTTGATTAAAGTATCTCTTCTTCTTTTTAATTGAACATCAATACCAGATTCTGATTCTAATACTTTTGTATCCATTTTTTTCAACTTATTTACATTACCAATATGAATGAATAAAGGAATAATCAATATAAATGTTAAATATCAAAAGAATTTTCCAAAAGCTGAAACTTTTGGAGAGGTATCTGCATTTTTGTTTAAGTCTTGTCTTTTATTTGGTGCTATCATATCTAATACTTCTCCTTTTTTTATTATGTAATTAATAAAATTCTATCATTATTAATTGTTATTTACATTATTTTTATATTTTTAATAGAAGAGATTATTCTTGTCTGTTCTTTTTTTGAAATTGGTACATACTCCATAAAAACTCTATCTTCTCTTGGATTCAAAATAAAACAATTCTCTACAATTTTTTTTGAAGCATTTTCAAAAATTTTTTTATATAAAAATAATTGAGCATTATACTTATCAACAAAATTTGACCTACTTGTTTTTATATCCATTATGTAGTAAGTATCTTTGGATTTTAAAATTATATCGATAGTTCCAAGATAGTTACAATCATATCCTAAATATAAGTAAGTTCTTTCTGAATAAATTTGATCAATATTATATTTATATATAAAAGAGTTCAATTCAGTAATTATTCTTTTTGCTATATTTATGTGATTTGTATTTTTACAATCTAATATATTTAAGTTTAATTTAAAATCATTTCTTTCTTTAATAGATTGTGAAATCATATTATGAACACATATACCTTGTTTTATTGAGTTTTCAACTATTTCTTTCTTTACAAATTTATTATGTAAATATGGGTAATTGTGCTCTAGTATAACACTTACAAAAGGCAAATTGATTTTATTATCTTCTACTATGAAGTTTTTTAAATTAATCGGTACCTCTATATCATTTTTAATTACATAATTGTAATTTTCATCTCTTAAAACTATATCTGTTAAATCGTATATCATTTTAGTTCTCCTATCTATACAATAACAAAAAAATAATGGCTAACCATTATTTTTATTAGATTCATATCTTGTAGTTAATGAGTTAAGAACATTTCTTGGGCTATGGTTTTTTAACTCATTTACAACTTTTGAAATAGATTCTAATTGATAAGTCATATTTGTAAAATCGTGTATCATAGTATCTTTTACAATTCTATTATCTAAACTCTCTAATAAATTTTCGAGTCTAATAATTCTTTTTTCAATAGAACTTATTTTTTGTTTTTCAAATTCAATCATCTTTGAATTGCAGCTCTCAGCTAAATTTTGTTGTTCAATAATTAATTGTCTTTTAATTTCTTCAATTTGATCTTTATGACTATAATTTTTTAATAACTCCAAATCATCATTTTGCTTTGATTTATCTTTAATAAGAACTAACTTGTCATTATAATTATTTTCAACTTTTGGAGCAATTTCTTCATATGTTTCAATTACAGTTTCCTTTTTAAATTCATCTTCATTTAATAAAATATCATTTTTAATTTCTGATTTTTCAACTTTTAAATCTTCTAAATTATCCATCTCTTTTTGTTCTTGTTCTTTTTCCTCATTAATAAATTCCAAAGTCATTTTTGGTGGTAAAGTAACATAAGTCTTTGAAGAGCTATCAAGATTATTTGAATGATTTTCATTATTTTCTATAACTTCCATATTAATATCTGAAGGCTTAAAATTAAAGTCAGAATATATTAAATCTATATTAGTATTCATATTTTCAGAATCACTTAATTGATTAATATCAACATTAACAGCTCTTGCAAGTTTTTCAGTAAAACTTGCATCTCCTAAAATGTTTGATTTTAAAGTTATCTCTTCTTTATTTTCATCATTAATTGCTTTCATTTCCTCAGAATTAATTTTATTAAAATCTAATTCTGTAGACGTTTTTGAAGGTAGATTAATCTCAATAAGTTCTTCTATAGACATGTTTACTGCTTTTTCTCTTTGATCTCCATCAAAATTTTGGTTGAATTCACTGAATTCTAATTTTGGAAGATCTATCATATCTAAATCTTCTTGCTTTTTAATTTCTTTTGAATTATTAAAAGTATCAAAATCGCTATTGTTATTATCAATTAACTCTTTATTATCTATATTTTTAACTTCATTCAAAATAGCTTGTTCGCTTATTTTAGACTCTTCAAAATTAAAATCATTATATATAGAGTCACTAGTTGTACTAATTGGAGACTCTATTTCTTTAAGTTCTTCAAAAGACATATTAACAGCCTTTGCTTTTTGCTCTTCAACAAAATTTTTATCCAAAACACTTTCATTTAAATTATTTTGATTTTTCTCTACAATATTTTCTTTAAATATCATTGCAGTTTGTGGATAGTTATCTTCAACTAATTTATTTAAATCTAAATGTAATACTTGGAAATCATTTGGTATTTTTAATTTTCTACCAAGTTTATTTAATCGCATTACATTAAAATTAAATTTACTAACAACTTCAGCTTTTTTGTTTTCTTCAAGAGAATAAAAAGTATTTTGAATTTCTAATCTTTTGATTTCTAATTTTGTTTTATACTCTTTTCATTTAAAATAATATTTTTTATTTTTTTCATTTCTAAAAAAATTATCTAATTGAGTTTCATTTAAAATAGGCAACGCAGAATTATCATTTCTTTTGTTTTGGTCGTTTTCTTTTTGAGAATCCTTTTTTTGGTTTCTCAATTCCACGTTGCCAATTAACTTTCCCTCTTTAGTTACCTCTTTTTCGAATTTTTTTTCTTCTCGGTAAATTGATATCAAGTTTCTTTCCTCAGCATAATTATTTAATGCCACTGAGTCAAATAATACAATTTCTAATAATATTAATGTTGCAAGAATTATCATTGAAACAATAAAGAATATTAATTGTCCTGTTAATAATACTATTATACAAATAGTTAATAAAACTATTTTAACAAATGGTTTTGAAAGTCTTTGGTGCTTTCTTAATCTAACAAATTCGGTAATTGATAATGTCATTAATAAAATTGCAAATGCTATTGATATAGAAATTCAGATTATAACTGGTATCTCGTTAAATTCTGGTTTTCCAACATTTGAAAAATTAGCTTTTCCTCCTGAACCAAATATTGATTCAAATAGTGGTTCTGTAAAAATTTTTAAAACATTTTTGATAATTTCTGGTGGGTTTGGTGATGTAATTAACATTATAATGGCAAACGCTGCAAATGCTATTAAAGCTACAGATGCTACTAATGTTAATGACCACGCAAATATAATAAATATAGCGAACATGATTTTTCCTCCTAATTTTTTAATTTATTTCAGCTTCCAGGAACTGAAATATTTTTTGTATCTCTTTGTTGATTAATTTTATTGTTAACTGTATCTTCAATATTAATTGGTCTTCTATTTAATAAGTTCAAATTCTCATCAATTTCTTTATTAGGCCTTTGTTGTATCTCAATACCCTCTTCTCTTTTTAAAAATGGATTTTGAAAACCACTTCTTCCCTCAGATGGAGTAATACTTCTATCAATAACTATTTCCTTTTTTGAAAGAATTGACGGATTAAATCCGTTAGGAATTTTTCTTTTGATTATTTCTTGTTCTTCAAGTTTTTTTCTTTCTAATATTTCACTTCTTTGCTTTTCAATAAATTTATCAATATTAATTCTTAAACTTGAATCAATTCCAGGATCATAGTCCTCCTCAGAATTTATATCTTCTATTTCACTACTTAATTTTTTATAAATTTTATTTGAAAGTTCTTCTTTAAAGAAATGATCTATGTTTCCTGTATTTTGATTTTCCTCTTTTTTAATTTTTGTAAAATTTTGTTGATTGTCATATAATTTATTTTTTTCTAAATTTTCTGCTATATTATTTTTATTTACATATAATTCTTCATAAAGAGTTAAATCATCTAAAATAATATAATCAAAGTTTTCAGCTATTTCATCAATTCTACTAATATCAATAACTTTTGAATCAACATTCATTCTACAAGATAAGCCTGGTATTTTTACTAAAGATTTAGATATAAATTCATTAATTAATAAAATCTTATTTAAATCAACTTCATCTGCATTAGTTATTACTATATTCATTTTTTCATTAAAATTATAAGAATCTAATAAATTGATAAATTCATTAATGAACATTTTTTCTGGGTCATTTGTTATATTTAAGTCTTCTAAAATGTCATCAATTTCAGAGGTAGTTTTGCCCCAATCTGTGGCAGCTAATAGAACAGATGTTCTTTCTCATAAGGTTTTTTTATCTTCTAAACTAATTTTTTCAGGTAAATTATTGATAAATTTTTTTAAAAAGAATAAACAAGGTGACGAATAAATTACAACTTGTTTTAAGTTAATGTAAATCAAATTATCATTATTCATGTCATTTAATAATTCAGGATGATTTACCATTAATGTATTTTTTGAAAATAATTCCTTTTTATTTTTCAAAGTAACATATTGATCTTTTGAGATTATCTTATTGTTAGCTATTTTTATTTTTTCAACTTTAATTTCTTGATTTTCTATATTTGAATTTATTATCGAGTCATTTTCACTTTCAAATATCTCATTTAACTTATGTATTTTTTGACTATTATCAACACTTTCTTGTTGAATAATATTTTCTTTACTTTTATTGTAAACTTGTGGTTCAAATAGAATGTCTTGTCTTTTAAACTCAATTTTAGGAGATGAATAATTTACAAAATGCTTTTCTTCAAAATCTTCAAATTCTTCAAAATTATTTTCAAAACCATTTTTTATTTTATTTCTATTATATAAGGAAGTCTCGTCTTCTTGATCAAATTCATAATATTCATTATCATTATTATATGTTTGGTAGGTATTAATTTTTGAAGGATTTTTAATATGCGATTCAGAGTTTTGATATTGATTTATAAAACCCATTTGTGTTTCGAGTCTTGCTAATCTTTCCTGCTCTTTTTTGTCTTCTAGACGTTTTCTTTCATCTTCCTCGCGTTGCTTTTTCATCCTTTCAAACGGATTTAAGTACATATTAGATACCTCCTAATGATAATTTTATTATACCATAATTTTTAAAATTTTTATGTCATTTTATTGCAATGTAATAAATAGTTTGATATGATATATACATTTTTTTATTATTATTTTTAAAAAAATAAAAAGAAGAAGTTTTCATTAAGCTAATAAATTTAATCTAGAAACTCCATCTTTTTCTTTATTTAATTTTATAAATATATTATAGCATAATTTAAGCCTCAGTCCCCTATGATCTATTCATAAAACTATGTTAATAATTAAAAAATCCTTTATAAGGATCCTTTGATTATATTTTTTTCTGCAACTTTTTATATTTTATAAAAAGAATTGTATAAATAGTTGATAAGAAACTAAGACTTATTATTGTTTGAGATATATATTTTAAACCACTCATTCAAGGTTCTGAAATTTGATTATTTTTATCAAATGGAAATCCATATGTCTCTTTTAAATAGCTATATTTTAAAGCAATTGGACTAATTTCAAAAGTACCATTATTTCATAAATTAGTTATTCTTTGTGCTTCATGACTAGAATATGTAATTGCAACTAAAACAGATAATATTTCAACTAATAAAATAATAAATTGAAAAGTGAATGTTGATTTTGAAGTATTTCAATTTTTAACATAAGCTGTAATAAAAATAAAAATGCTTGCCATTAAAAATCCCGAAATAATAATTGGTAAAAACTTAATAGCAAAATAAGAATTTTCTAAATTAATTTCTTCTATAGAAATACCATTATAAGAAACTGATTTATATAGATCTTTAACAATAAAAGTTCAATTAAGCATTGAATTCATTTTTGTACTAAAAATACTCATATTAACAATATATGCTAATGGTGGTAAAAAAACTAAAGCTGTAGCAATTATTAATCAAAATGAAATATTTTTACTATTATTTAATGAGAATTTTTTTACTAGCGCATTAAATTTAGACCCCTGACTTTCCTTAAAGTTATAACCAGTTATTTTTAATTTATTAGATTGAGGGCCTTTAAATCAGATAGTGAAAGAAAAAATTACAGCAATTATTTTAATAACTGCTAATCATCATGTAATACTATCAGATGCTCATTTATACTTATTGCCACTATTTTTAATTGACATATTATAAAATACTTCTTGCATTTTTTTTACAGATTCTGATTCAAAAATTGTATTATCTTTTTGAGATAAAAAATCAAATAGATTATAAAATTTTGAATATGAATACTCCGATATTGCTTCAAAAACTATAGACAGAACTGCAAATATTGCTATAACCATGATATATAGAACTTTATAATAATTTGAAAATTTGCTCTTTAAAAATAAATTTAAAAATCCAATAGAAAGAAAACCAACAAGTAAAAAGGACATTGAAATTCACATTAAAACTTCAATTTCAAATTTATTAACAAATAAGTTTTTGCCAAAATTTTCTTTAACTACATCTAAATTATTTAAGTAATATTTAAGAGAATAATTAATATTTATAATAACAAGAAATGTTACAGCTTGAATAGATAAAATTAAAAATAGCAATAAAAATTTAAACATTAATTTATTACTAACTTTAAAATTGTCTATTTTAAATTTATCAGTATTACTTTTCATAAATCTCCTTAGAAGTAATTACAAAATATCTTCAATTATTTGAATAATCCTTTTTGAAATCTATATTATATTTTACTATCATTCCTGAAAAAATATTTCTCAATTGTTCTTTTTGTTCAAAACCAAATTCACAAATAATTAATAGATTTTTATTTAACTGAAATAGAAAATCAAGTCTTTTTGCTAAAATTTTATAAAAATATAATCCTTCTTCCTTTGCAAAAAGAGCCAGATGTGGTTCAAACTTTTTTACATTATTTTCAATATTTAAATCTAAAGAATTGATATATGGAGGATTAATTGTAATATAATCTGGAACAATATTAATTTGATCGAAAATATTTAGAAAATCAGATACAAAAGTTTTAGCTTTTATTTTATATTTTTTTAAATTTAAATTTGCAACTTCAATTGCTTTTGGTGAAATATCACTCATATATAAATTAAGCTTTGGTTGCAAATTTTTTAATGTAATACCTATACAACCACTACCACAACAAATATCAAATAGATTTTTATTATTAAGATCATATTTCATAATTTCTTCAACAATACATTCTGTTTCTTGTCGGGGGATTAAAACATCTTCATTAACATAAAAATCATATTTATAAAAATACTTGTTGTTTAATATATATGCAAGTGGCATATTTGTTTTTAAAAAAATATCAACTATTTGAAAAAACAAATCCAATTCTTTTTCTGATAAATAAATATCATTTAAAAAGTTGAAATCAGAATTATGTGTTATATAAATTATTATTTCATTAAATTCATTTGATGTAAAAACTAAAGGAACATACTTTTGTTTTAATTTAGTTAAGTTCATAACTAACCTTGTATATGTTGAGTAATCATATTTTTTTGTTCATCATTAATTAATTCAACAATGATTTCATCTAAATTACCTTCCATAACTTGATCTAACTTATTTAAAGTTAAATTTACTCTATGATCAGTAACTCTGTTTTGAGCATAATTATAAGTTCTTATTTTTTCACTTCTAGCTCCAGTCCCTACAGCATTTTTTCTCATACTAGCAGCTTCACTTTGTTGTTTTTCAAGTTCTGCTTCATAAATTCTTGCTCTTAATAAAGTCATTGCTTTATCTTTATTATCATGTTGACTTCTTCCATCTTGTGAAGCTGCAACTATTCCAGTTGGAATATGCGTAATTCTAACAGCAGAATCTGTTGTATTAATATGTTGCCCACCTGCTCCAGATGCTCTGTAAGTATCAATTCTTAAATCTACTGCCTTAATTTCAACTTCAACATCACTAACTTCAGGGAGAACAGCAACTGTTGCTGTTGAAGTTTGTATTCTACCTTTTGATTCTGTTTTGGGAACCCTTTGAACTCTATGACTTCCAGATTCAAATTTCATTTTTGAATATACTTTATCTCCCTTTAACATAAATGAAATTTGACTAAATCCACCTACAGCTGATTCGTTTGCATCAATAACATCTATTTTCCAATTATTTTTTTCAGCATACTTTGTATATAGTCTAAATAAGTCCCCTGCAAAAATATTTGCTTCATCTCCACCAGCAGCTCCTCTAATTTCAAAAATAACATTTTTGTCATCATTAGGGTCTTTAGGTAATAACAATAATTCTAAATCCTTTTCAATAATTTCAATTGCAGCTTGCTCTTCTTCTAACTGAAGTTTTGCAAGAGTTCTCATTTCCTCTTCTTTTTCTGTCTCCAAAATTAATTTTGCTTCTTCAATATCTTTATTAACTTTTTTATATTCTTGATATTTTTGAACAATTTCATCTAAGGTTGCTCTTTCTTTATTTAATTCTGTTAGAAGTTTAATATCTTTTAAAGTTTCTTCCTTTTGAATTGTTTCATCAATTGAATTAACTCTATTTTCCATTACATCTAAAGCTTCTAAAGTTTTTTTATTCATCATGTTCTCCTATTCTGGCCTAATGTAACAATGTCTACATCTTGCCTCATACTTTTCATTTGCAGAAATAACAATTATTGGTTCATTTGCTTTTGCAGGCTTACCATCAATGATTCTTTGAGTTCTATTTGCATTACCCCCACAAGAGTGACATATTGCACTTAGTTTATCAACATATTCAGCTTCAACTAATAATCTATCAACATTTTTAAACGGATTATTTTTGAAATCTTTGTCTAAACCATTAACAATAGTAATTATGCCTTGATCTGCAATTTTAGATATTACATCTACAATTTTTGTATCTAAAAATTGAACTTCATCAATACCTATTATATCAATTTTTTGCTTAGCATTTTGCTCTATAAAAATTTTATAAAGTTCTTCACTATCTTTAACAGGAATAGATTCAATTCTCATTCCTGAGTGTGAAAAAATATCATCTTTTGAATATCTTGTATCAATTAATGGTTTGAAAACTAAAACATTTTGTTGAGCATGTTTATATCTTTTTAATCTTCTAATAAACTCTTCTGTTTTACCAGAAAACATGCACCCTGTTATTAATTCAACTCAACCTCTTTTACTATTTAAATTCATTCTATAATTCATAACATTTAATTTCCCTTCGACTTAATTAAATTAGATAAATCTTCAATTAATTTATCTAATTGTTTTCAGCTATCAAGTTTAGCACCTGAAGCTAATTTATGACCTCCACCATTGTAATTTTTAGCAACTGAATTTATATCAAAGTCTCTACTTCTAATTGAAACTTTTACTTTTTTATTATCTGGTGTTTGATATGCCATTAATCAGATTTTTATTTCTTCAATTCCCGCTAAAACACTTAAAGCACTTTTTATTTCTTCTTCTCCAAGTTTAAGTTTTTTGAAAAATTTTTCTTCAACTTTTATTAAAGCAATTGAATTATTATTTAAAAAACTAGCATTTGCAAAAGCTTCATGATGTCATTTTGCTAATTCAAATTTTTTTAAAAATAAGTCGGAATAGATATCTGTAATTTTAATTCCGGTTTCTGAAAGAATCTTTGCACTTTGAAAAGTATCTCCATTTGTTTTATCAAAAAGAAATCTTCCAGAGTCAGTTATTAATCCATAATATAAAAAAGTTGCAGCTCTTTGAGAAATACTTAATTTACTTTTATGAGCTCATAAAGTTAAAACCTGGGTGCAAGCAATTGCACTTGAATCAACAAGTTTATTATGACCAAAATCATCAGTTTCTAAATGGTGATCAATTTTAAATATTTCTTTGACAATATCTTTAAATATAAAATCTACTCTTTCAAAATTTGCAACATCAACTGTTATTAAAATAGATTGGTTAATTATCTCTTCACTTAATATATCTTCGTCATCTTCTCTTAAACTTAAATTTAGTTTTTCACCTACTACATAAACATTTTTATTTTTAAAATTATCTAAGATAATTTCTCTAAGCCCATATGCACTTCCCTGAGTATCTCAATCAGGAGAAACATGTTTAGCAATTATTATATTTTTATATGCTTTTATTTTTTTAATTAAAATATTTTTCATTTTTCTCCTTAAACTACTTTTAGTATCGATTCATCGCTAATATATAATTTTACTTTTTCATTAATATTATATTTTTTTATAGAGTAAAAGTATAACTTTAAATCATTTTCTTTTGTTATAACTTCATACATGTTTGCATCTAAAAATTCCCTATTAGAATTAATTATTGCATTTAATTCTAAAATTAAATTTCCATTTTCTTTTTTATTTGTTGCTACCTTCATTGGATTTATTATAATTTGTCCAGATTCTTTGAAGTTATTGCTTTGAATTTTTAAACTTTCATTCATTGTATACAATTTTTTGCCATCATATTTGTAATTAAATCTATTATTTTTAGCAAAAAATTCTCCTCCATAAGTTGTTCAATTTTTTTCTAAAACTTTTTCAAAACTTGTTTCTACAATATCATTTTCAGTAATTAAATAGATATTTTTAC
The DNA here is from genome assembly GCF_001281045.1 of Spiroplasma cantharicola. Classification (NCBI taxonomy): domain Bacteria; kingdom Bacillati; phylum Mycoplasmatota; class Mollicutes; order Entomoplasmatales; family Spiroplasmataceae; genus Spiroplasma; species Spiroplasma cantharicola. The sequence continues at coordinate 1,134,594 of NZ_CP012622.1, forward strand.
TTAAGTCTGGTATTTCATAGATACTTTCTTCAACAAATATAATTGAAAATTTAGAATCAATAATTACTAAGTTATTAATTACTTTCAATAATTCATTTCTTTCATTTTGATTTAGCTTTGAAAAAACATTATAAAAAATAATATTATATTTTTTTAAATATATTGCAGTTAATAGTTGAAATCAAATTTCTTCCATTCTATTAAATTTTAAAGATAAAATACTAAATTCAAACCCTAGTTCTTTGGCAGTTTCATCAATAAATAATAGAGATTGTTTATATATGCTAACTTTTTGTTTTTTCAGTACAGCTTTTTTTTCTTTGAATTCTTCCAAATTACCTTTTTCACATTCATCATTTAAAACTTTTTTATGATACCTATGCATCACTTCAACTATTTTACCTCTAAGAGTATTTGCTTCATCTGATAAACCTTCAAAAAACATTTTTTCTTGCTTAATTTTAAATTCAAATCTTTGATCTTCGGATGCTTTTCTTCAATTAAATAACTCTTCTAAGTTTTTTACTTTTTTAGTTTGAAACTCTGATTTATCCAATTCAAAAAGAATTTGCTTCTTAAGATTTTTAATAATAAAATTGGTCTTTGATATTTTTCTCTTAATATCATTTACTTTTAAATCGAGAATTTTTAACTGTTTTCTTGTAACAAAATTTGTCTGTCTAAAATTTAGTTCCTTTGCCAATTTTCTTTTTTTTCTATCTTTAACTTTTTTTGTATTATACTCACAAGTACAAAGTGAAGATAATTCCATAAATGAGTAGACTTTATCTCATAAAGTTTGTAAGAAAGTTTGAATTAATTCGAGATTTTGATTTTTTTCAATTAATAGATAATAATCTCTAATAATAATCTTTATATGATCTTCTAAATTTCCAAAACTTTTTTCTAAATTTTTATTATTAAAAGTAACAATTTGTTCTAAAAATTCAGATAATCACTGTTCTTCAACATCTACTGAATTATTAATAAACTTAGAAATCATACTTTCGACTTTGTCTCGCATTTCTAAATCAGTTTTATTATTTTTAGATGTAGAAAAAGATAAGTATGAATATTTTTTATCAATATAATTTATTTTAGCCTTACTAAGAAATTTTCTATTTAGCAATAATGATGTATACAATCAAAATTTTTCAGGTCATTTTCTAAAAAATTTATTTACTCCAATAGTTGCTACTTTCTTTTTAGTCCATTGCTTATTAACCATATCATATTGATTAATTTTAAAAATTCCTGATTTAACAAGATATTTACCCTCTAATACATTTTTAAAGTTTTTTCTTAAATATCTCTCTTGAGAAATTACAGTTACTAATTCAGAATCTTTACATTTAAAATTAACTGTTTTTGGTAACAATTTTTTGTTAAAAAACTTAACATTTGAAAGTGTGAAACTCATATAAAGACCCCCATAACTTTATAATTGTATAACATTTTGAATAAAAATAATAAAACTAGACTAATTGATAGTCTAGTTTTTTGTATTAAATTATTTTTTAGCTTCTTTTGCTTTTTTTTCATTTTCTGCTTTTTGAGCTAATGAAGCTTTTTCCGCTTCAGCTAATTTAGCATCTTTTTTAACAAATTTTTCTTTGAATTTCTCAACACGTCCCTCTGCATTTGCAAAGTTTTGTTTTCCAGTGTAATAAGGATGACAATTTGAACAAGTATCTATTCTTACTTCTTCTCCTTTTGTTGATCCTGACATGAATTCATTGCTACAAGTTGTACAAACAATTTTAGCTTCAAAATATTGTGGATGTATGTTTGCTTTTGGCATGTTTTCACCGTCCTTTATATAAAGTCTTTCTAATACAAAATAAATAATACCATATTTTTAATAAAACTTATTTTTTTTAAGTATTTATTAGATAAAAAATTAATTTTTAAAGCTAGAAAATATTATTAAAATATTATAAATTATTAAGTAACTACCTTTTCTTCTTTTAAACTAGTCATTTTTTTATAGTCAAATAATTTATTTAAGATATTTAATACTTGATTAACTAAGGGACCTACAAGAAATGTAAAACAAATAGTACCAAGACCAAAATTAGTTAATAAGAAGTCTAACTTAGTAGCACCCTCTCCTCTAACAAATGGAAAAAATACAAAAGCTATTACTAATATTGCAATATCAATAATCAATCTTCCATTTGAGTAATTCATTTTTGTTAATCTTAGAAACTGCTCACATATATTATTAAAGGGTCCTAATAATCAACCTGATTTAACTCAAAGAGCAATTCCCATTACAAAACATAGAAAGCCACCAATAAAAATTAAATTTCTAGCTCCAGGGATCAATTCACTAATACCCATTTGACTTAATGGTGCAATAAATAATCCTACAATTTGAGGAACAATAAAAGTTATAATTATATCTGCTAAAATAAATCAAGAAAATTTAAATCAAGCTTTTTTACTTTTTGTTTTCTTATATTCATCAATAGTTGGTTTGATTGAAAAACATATAGCAAAAAGAATTAGAACTACATAAAGAGTTGTTAAACTTATTGCATAATTATCATAAACACCTTGACCAACTTTCCCTTCCTCTATAAAAGGTATTGAAATCGAAAGAACATTATAAATTAATCAATCTATTTGACTGCCACCAACTGATGGTTGCTGATATAAAGCCAATCCAAAAGATGTTAATAGAATACCCAATATAAGTAAAACAATTTTAACGCTAATAACTTTTCAATTATTAGAAAAATTTTTTAATTGATCATTTCATAATTTTTTCATCTTTAATATTTCCTTTTTTAATAAAAAAGTAGGCTAAAAAACCTACTTTTCATATTTTGTTTTTAGTGCTTCTTCTCCGCCTTTTTCATATTTTTTAACTCAATTTCTTAAAGAAACTACACTAACATTTCTTGTTGGCGCAAACTGAGTAGCTGTAACACCACTATTTTTAAAATCTCTAATAATCTTAATCTTCTCTTCAACTGTCAAATGCATAATGTAATCCTCCATTATTTCATTATTAATATTATTTAGCTTTTCCTTGACATCCAAATACTTTTGTTAAGTCTAAGAATGTTTGTTTTATTGCTTTAAATCCTGGAGCTAATAATTTACGTGGATCAAATCCTTTAGCTTCATCATCTAAATCTTTTTTAGCTTCAACATATTCTCTTGTTGCGTCTCTAAAAGCTAATTGTAATTCTGTATTAACATTAATTTTTGAAATTCCAAGTTTGATTGCTTTTTCTACTTGATCTTGAGGAATTCCTGAACCTCCATGTAATACCATAGGTAATTTACATGCTTTTTGTAATTCTTGTAATGTATCAAATGATAATGATTTTCATCATTCTGGATATTTCCCATGTATATTTCCAATACCTGCTGCTAGCATTGAAATCCCTGTAGTTGCCATTTCAGCTGCTTGTTTAGGATCACCTAATTCACCTTCACCAACTACACCATCTTCTTCTCCACCAATTGAACCAATTTCTGCTTCAACTGAAATTTCATGTTTATTTGCAAAGTCCATTAATTCTCTAACTTTTGCAATATTTTCTTCGTATGGTAAATGAGAACCATCAAACATTACTGATGAATAACCAGCTTCTATACATTTTTTAGCCATTTCAATTGATTGACCATGATCTAAATGTAAAGCAACAGGAACAGTTATATTTAATGAGTCTAGTAAACCATTAACCATTCCTACTACCACATTTGCTCCACCCATATATTTTAATGCTCCTTCTGAAGTAGCAATAATTACTGGTGTTTTAGATTCTTGTGCTGCTTCTAAAATAGCTTTAGTTCACTCTAAATTATTAATGTTAAAATGCCCAATTGCATATTTTTTTGCATGTGCTTCTTTAATCATTTCTGTAGAATTAACTAGTTTTGAATGATAAATTCTTGACATATTTTTTCCTCCTGAATTTTTATTATACTTAATGATTATACTCCTTATTTTAGATTGACGAGATTTTTTTAAGTATATTGAATCTTGTTTTTTAACCTGATATCTATAATAAAAAGATTTAGTAACTATTTGGTCTAAGTTAATTTTTCTGAAATAAAGATATAAAATTAAAGCTAATATTGTATTTGTAAAATATTGCATTGCATCTGTTAATAATTCTACAATTGCTAATGAAAAATCAAATAATAAATAGCTATATATTACATACATAAAAATTCAAAGATAACTAATAAAGATATTTAAATAGTTTGGAGTTACTTTTGTTAGCAAAATAAAAGTAACTCCAATTAATAATTTAACAATAATTGTTATTGGAATAAAAATTATTCCTCCACCAAATAAATCAGTTAAAATTCCTGCCATAATTGCAGATAAAATTGAAGTAAATGGATTTATAAATGCTAAAAGAGCAATATATAAAAAATCTGATACTTGAAAAATACTTTTACCTGTTCCAATTGAAATTAAATTAGTTAATATTCCTATAATGAACATTACCGAGGTTAATAGTCCACAAATTGCAATTTCTTTTGAATTTATTTTTTTCATAACCTCACCTTAATTTAATTTTAGATAAAAAAAACAAAAAATATACTAATATTTTTTGTTTACGGCATTAACAAACCCCATAAATAAAGGATTTGGTTTATTTGGTCTTGATGTAAACTCTGGATGATATTGAGCTGCAATAAAGAAGTCATTTTTAGGATACTCTATTATTTCAACTAAATCTTTTTCTAAATATAAACCAGAAAAAACCATACCATTTTTTTCAAAATCACTTCTAAAGACATTATTAAATTCATATCTATGTCTATGTCTTTCAACAGCTTCATTTGATTTATAAAGTTTTTGTGCTAATGTATTTTCTTTAAGAGAAGTTAGATATCTTCCTAATCTTAAAGTACCTCCAATATTTTCTCTATTTTTACCTTTTAAAATATCTATTATTGGATATTTTGTATTTGGATTAATTTCAGTAGTATTGGCTTCTTTTAATTTTAAAACATTTCTTGCAAAATCAATACAAGCAACTTGCATACCAAGACATATCCCTAAATAAGGAATATTATTTTCTCTTGCAAATTTTGCAGCCAATATTTTGCCCTCAATACCCTCTTCACCAAAACCACCAGGAACTAGAATTCCTTTTGCATCTTTAAGTTCATCTTGCGTATTTTCTGCTGTTAGTGTTCTGGCATTTATTCAATTAAATTTTATTTTTTTACTAATTTCATATCCCGAAAATTTTAATGATTCCATAACTGATAAATAGGCATCACTTAATTCAACATACTTACCAACTATATGAATTGTTAAAACTTCCTTTGAATTTTCAATATTATTTACAAATTTCTTTCAATCTTTTAAATTAGTTGTCTTTAATTTTAAACCTAATTGTTTTGCAGTTATTTTATGTAAATTTCCCTCTTCAACTACTAAAGGTACTTTATAAATTGAATCACTATCAGGACAAGCAATTACATTTTCTACTGGAATACTACACAATAAAGAAATTTTATCTTTAAGTTTTTTATCAAACTCTAATTCACTTCTTGCAACAATTACATCTGGTTGAATTCCTAAATTTAATAATTCTTTAACTGAATGTTGAATTGGTTTTGTTTTAAATTCTCCAGATACTTTTAAATAAGGCAATAACGCAACGTGTATAAACATTACGTTTTCTTTACCGTTTTCCATTCTAATTTGTCTTAAAGCTTCTAAAAAGGGTTGAGATTCAATATCTCCAACTGTTCCACCAATTTCAGTAATAACAACATCAGCTTTACTTTCAATTTCGGCAGCATAAATTCTTTGTTTAATTTCATTAGTAATATGGGGAATAACTTGAACAGTTTTCCCCTCATATTTACCGTTTCTTTCTTTTTCTAAAGCCTCATAATATATTCTTCCAGCTGAAGTTGAAGATATTTTAGAAAGATTTACATCAATGAATCTCTCATAATGACCTAAATCTAAATCAGTTTCTCCACCATCATCTGTAACATAAACTTCTCCATGTTCAATAGGATTAATAGTTCCTGGATCAATATTTAAATAAGGATCAAATTTTTGCATAAATATTTTTAGTCCACTATTTTTTAAAAGTACACCAAGTGAGCTACCAGTTATTCCTTTTCCTAAACCGGAAACAACTCCCCCAGTAATAAATATGTGTTTTACCATAATATAATTCCCCCAAAAATAAAAAGTAGTCAATTAAACTACTTGTGATTAAATTCTATTAATAGTCATCGTCTTCATCGTCATCGTCGAAATCATCGTCATCGTCGAAATCATCATCCAAACTTATATCTATAGAATCATCATTACCTTTATGATTTAATAATTTTTTAATTTTGCCAACATTTTCACCTGTATCGTCATCAAATGTATCAATTCCAAGAATTGAATCTGTATCAAAATCTTCAAATTCTTCTGTAGTTTCAAATTTATCAACATATTCATATTGTTTTTTAACATCATCAAATTTAAGATATTCTCTTAAACCTCATTTACCATCTGATGTTAATGCAAATCTATTATCAAGAACTAAATCACTGTAAAGCTCAGCTATGATCTCATTTTTGATATCGTTATCTCCGTGAATTTCTTTTGAAATAGTATTTCAAATGTCTTCAAAAGAAGCGTCATCTTTACATTTACTTAGGTAATCATAGGCCAAATTAATTGGTGATACTTTACTCATAAGATTTTCCCCCATAAATTCTATTCTACATTATACATTGGAAAAATATATATTTTTTTTATATTATTGTTCCAATCAACGTTTATTATCTCTGATAAATCCTTTAAATTGCTTAATTCATCATTATTTAATATATATATATTTTCTTCCTTTTTTTCAGAATTTTGATTATAAATTGAATTATTTCTGATTGTGGCAACATCAAAATAATATGTGTGATTACCTTTAAAATCAAGTTTCATTTTTTCAATTGTTTCTAATGAAATATCTGAAGATACTTTTAAGAATTTTCTATTTATTAGTCTATTTGATAAATCTTTAACAATTGGATCATCTTCATCTCTTATTATTTTAAATATTTCAAACATTGTATAATCATCTAAATTTGTATACTTTTCAAGTGGCATAATTTTATTCTCAAATACTTCCTTAAAAATTTCAATTACTTTTAATGCCTTAAATTTATATTTGCTAATATACAAATCCTTTAATCTCTTAAATCACATTTTAAATGTATTATCAAAGGCAATAGAAATCTTATGTTCATATACTTGTTTAAACATATGATATCTTCCTAATAAAAAGTTTTCAATTGCATTTATAGCTTTATTTGTAAAAACAAGTTGCTTTTGATGTATTCTAGCATTTCTTATAATTCAATCGATATCTGGCTTTGAATAACTAACTCCAGCTCCCTTTGAATCTCTTAATAGATAATCTAACCTATCTGCATCTAATTGACTAGATACTAAGGAGTTAACTATTTTATTTTTATGTTTACCTTCAATAACTGAAACCACTTCCTGAGGATCAATTCCATTATTAATTAAGACTTTATTAATTTGAGTATTGCCTCTTATAATTTCGACAGTATATTGTTCATGATGTACTGTTGAAATTAATTCAAAAGTGTGTGAAAAAGGACCGTGACCTATATCATGAAGTAAGCCTGCAATTTTTACTACTTTCTTATCTTTAGATGAAATTCCTTTATTAATAATTTCATTTTCTAAAAACTTACAGATCACATGATAGACACCAATACAATGAGAGAATCTTGTATGATTGGCACTTGGAAAAACAAATTGGCCACCACCCAATTGAATAATTCTTCTTAATCTTTGAAATTCATCAGTATCAATTAATTCAGAAAAAACTTTGTCATCTAAATAAATTTCTCCATGAACATTATCTCTTATAAACTTTTCCATAATAAACCTCTTACTTAATACTTGTTATATTAAGTATAACTTTTTCTTTTCCTATAAGCGAAATGGTTTTTGCCAATTCTGGTCCATGTTCACTTAAAGTTGTAAATATTCTGACAGGCATAAATAGCTCTCTACCTTTTTTTTCAAATTTTTTACCTATAGTATTTATTAAAGTTTTAATATTTTCTTCACTAAAATTCTCCATATTTTTTAACTCTTCAACTAGAAAATTTACTAAATTTTTTTCAATTTTAAATTCCTTTAAAACAGTTTTTGTTTTTTCATCAATTATCTTATTGAAGAAAATATCCAAATGATCATTTATTTGAATTCCATATTCTAATTCTTTTTTAAATAACAATAAAACTGAATTAATTCAAGCCTTATCTTTACCTTTAATATCAAATCTATTTTTATCAATGAAATTAGTTACAAATTTTATATAATCTTGTTCATTCATTTTTTTAATTCATTGACTATTAATTCATTTCATTTTAATCATATCAAAAGTACTTGGCGATTTAGAAAATCTGTTTTCATCAAATGCTTTTACTAACTCTTCTTTAGTGAAAATTTCTTGTTCACTATTTGGGCTTCATCCCAATAATGAAATGTAATTAAAAATTGCTTCAGGAAGATATCCTTGTTCTTTATATTGTGAGATAAAGAACATTGCATTTCCACTTCTCTTAGAGAGTTTTTTCTTTGTTTCATCAACTATTAACGTTAAATGACAAAATTTCGGTTCTTCTCAACCAAAAGCTTCATATATCATGCATTGTCTTGGAGTATTTGATATATGTTCTTCTCCTCTTACTACATGAGTAATTTTCATATCATAATCATCAATAACAACAGCAAAATTATAAGTTGCAATTCCATTTGATTTTAAAATTACAAAATCTCCAATTTCTTTTGAGTTAAACTCAACATTACCACGAACAACATCATTAATTTTATATAACTTATTTTCTGGAACTTTAAATCTAATATTAAATGGTTTGTTATCATCATTAATTTTATTAGATAAACATTTTCTATTATATTGAGGGGCAATAATTCCTTTTGCTAATTGCTGCTCTCTATCTTTTTCAAGTTCTTCTGAAGTACAAAAACATTTATAAGCCTTATTTTCTTTTAATAATTTATTTGCATAATCTTTATACACTTCAAATTTTTCAGATTGCATATATTTTCCAAAACCTTTTTTGGGATTTCTAAATGACTCATCTGGTAAAATGCCAAGTCAATCCATATTATCAAATTGAGATTCTATAGCTCCCTCAACATTTCTTTCAATATCTGTATCTTCAATTCTTAAAATAAAATCTCCGTTATAATGTTTTGCAAAAAGATAGTTCATTAAAGCAGTTCTTGTATTTCCTATATGCAAATAACCCGTTGGTGATGGTGCATATCTTAATCTAATTTTTTTCATTATTTTTTTCCTCACTTTTATAAATTAATATATTACAATAACTTGTAATTATATTTTTAAAGTTTCCTTCTGTTGTTGTAGCCTTTATTGAAATTTGATCTAAGTTAATTTTTAAAATTTGTGAAAGATTTTTTTTAATACTACTCTTAAATGTAGTTAAGTTTGGCGAATCAAGTTCTATCAATATATCTACATTTGATATTTGATATTCCCTCTCTTCTAATATTTTCATAGCATCTTGAACCATAATTATTGATTCAAAATTTTTACTCATATTTTTTGAATTATAATTTTGACCGAGATCTTCTTCACCAAGTGAACCAAAAATTGCTTCAGCTAAGCTATGGAAAAGAACATCACCGTTACTATATGCTTCAACTTTTGAATTTGAGGGTATCTTAATTCCCCCCAATAAAATGAAATTGCCAGTTATTAAGTTATGTCTATCTTTGGAAAATCCCACTTTAAATATCATATTAAACCCTCTTAACAAAATGATTATAAAATAAAAAATGATTTATAACTAATTAAAGTTATAAATCCTTAATACTATTTATTAAATTTGAAAAAACAAACATCTCCATCTTGTACAATATAATTTTTTCCTTCTAGTTTTATTTTTCCACTATTTTTTAAACTTTGTTCATCACCAAGTTCAAAAATATCTTCACATTTATAAACATCAGCTTTAATAAAACCTTTTTCAAAATCTGTATGAATAATACCTGCACATTGTGGAGCTGTAAAACCATCTTTAAACTGTCAACCTCTTGCTTCTTGTGGTCCACAAGTGAAATATGTTTTTAAACCAAGTGTAGAATAAGCTGCTTTAATTAACTGTTCAAGGCCTGAAGTTTCAATTCCAGCATCTTGTAGAAAAACCTCTTTATCTTGTTTATCAAGTTCACTTAAATCCTCTTCAATTTTTGCAGATATTTTTACAACTTGAGAATTACATGACTTTGCATAATCTCTAACAAGCTTTACATAATTATTATCTTGTCTAATTTCATCTTCACCAACATTTGCTACATAAATAAATTTTTTTGTTGTTAAAAGTTGAAATGATTTTAGAGCAAATTTTTCTTCTTCATTAAACTCAAGTTTATTTAAGAGTTTACCATCAGAAAGTTGTGCTTCTAATTTTTTAAGTAAATTATATTCAAAAATTATTTCTTTATCTTTAGTTGATTTAAATTTTGGTTCAACTTTTGCAAGTCTCTTTTTAACAGTTGCTTCATCAGATAAAATTAGTTCTAACTCTATTATTTCAATATCTCTAATCGGGTCAACACTTCCCTCAACATGAGTAATTTCTTTTGAATCAAAACATCTTATAACTTCACAGATAGCGTCTGTTTCTCTAATATTGGCTAAAAAAGCATTACCCAATCCTTCACCTTTACTTGCTCCTGCAATTAAACCAGCAATATCAACAAATTCAATTGTTGTATAAATTGTTTTCTTTGATTTAAATATATTTGCCAATTTATCTAATCTATCATCTGGTACTTCCACAACTCCAACATTTGGTTCTATTGTTGCAAATGGATAATTAGCTGCTTCAACTTTTGAATTTGTTATTGCATTAAATAAAGTAGATTTACCAACATTTGGTAGTCCAACTATTCCGACTTGTAATCCCATATTATTCTCTACTTTCTACTTTTTTTATTTTTTTTAAAAGATCATCTTTTGAAAACTCTAATATCAATTTTTCATCAATATTAGATTGCAATTTATAAATAGTTCCCACCCTAATAATTATTCAAAAAATTGTTTTACTTGGATGTGCTTTTTTTAAATATATTTTATCTCCAAGATTAATCTTCATCAGTCAATCCTAAAATATCTAAAACTCGATTCAAATCCGATTCATCTGAATATCTAATAATTAATTTTCCATTTTCAATAATAACTTTTGTACCAAGTCTTCTCATCATTTTATTTTCCATATGAACTAATGAAGCACTTTTTACATTTTGTTTTATTTCATTTTTTGGTGAATTATTATTTTTTATTAATTGTTCAACTTCTCTTGCTGTCAAATCTTTTTCTAAAATTTGCTTAAATATTGAGTCTAATAATTTTTCATTATTAACAATTGCCAATAATGGCTTTGCTTGACCCATTGAAACTTTTTTTTGTAACATTGCATCTTGAACTTTTTCAGGTAAATTTAAAAGTCTCATAATATTTGCTATATGTGATCTTGATTTACCAACTCTTGTTGCAATATCTTCTTGCTTAAGTTTAAGATTATCTGAAAGTTTTTTATAGGCTACAGCTTCTTCAATATCCAATAAATCAACTCTTTGAATATTTTCAATTATAGCAAACTCTTCCATTTGACTTTCACTTAATTCTAAAACAATAGCTGGAATTTTTTTAAGACCAGCTAACTTAGCAGCTCTTGTTCTTCTTTCACCAGCAATAATTTGCTTTTTACTATTTATTATAATTGGTTGAATTATTCCATGAGTTTTTATTGAACTTGCAAGTTCTTCTAATTCTTCTTTTTCAAAATTTTTTCTTGGTTGATATGGATTTGCAGTTAATGATTTTATATCAACTAATGTTTTATTGTCTTCAACTTTCTTTTTATCACTTTCAATAACACCAATGATATCTGAAACTGATTCTCCAAATATATCATCTAGTCCCTTAAAGTTATATTTTCCTTTAGATTTGGCCATTTTCTTTTAGCACCTCTTTTACAAACTCAATATATGCAATTGAGCCAGCTCCGTTTTTATCATATTCATAAATTGATTTACCTTCCATTGAAGATTCAGATATTCTAACATTCCTTGGTATAACTGATTTATAAACCTTTGGTCCAAATGTTTTCATTATTTCTTCTAAAACATCATGGGCCAACTTTGTTCTTGAATCAAACATTGTTACTAAAACACCTTCAATTGTAAGGTTTGGGTTTAAAGTTTCTTTTACTTTTTTAATTGTTCTCAATAATTGAGCAACCCCGTGCATAGCATAATGTTCTGCTTGTATTGGAATTAACACAGTATCAGAAATTGCAAGACCATTTCTATTAATTAGTCCAAGACTTGGAGGACAGTCAATAATAACGAAATCATAATTATCGCCGATTTTATTAATTTCCTCTCTTAACACATTTTGATTATTATTTTTTTGTTCTAAAAGAATCAAGTCAACTGCTGCAACGTCGATTGAACTTGGTGCTAAATCAATATTTTTTTTAATATTTTTCACAACTACTTCTGCTAGACTTTTTTCTCCAATAAACACGTGATACATACTTAAGGTATTACTATCTATTTCAAAGCCAACCCCTGTTGTTGCATTAAATTGTGGGTCCATATCTATAAGTAGTACCCTTTTATTTGCCAGAGCAAGACCACATGCTAAGTTTACAGACGTTGTTGTTTTTCCAACGCCACCCTTTTGATTTGAAACTGAAATTACTTTTGCCATATAATACCTCTCATAATAATTATTATATCTTAAATATTTATTATTTTCCCAAAGGTCTTTTTCTAATTTGACTATAGTGTCTTGGAAACTCTAAGGGTGTCTGATTTTCTTTTGAATAAAATAAATTATTTCTTTCACCCAAAACCTCATCGTAAAGTTCTTGCTTTAAAAATAACTTTAATCCTAATTTTTTTTCTTGGCTATTTAAATCTTGCAATTCTGTATTCACATTTTTTGATTTCAAGCATATGAAGGTCCCATTAAGTTTTAAACTTTGAACTCCAACTTCCAATAAAATATTAAGAGGAGCCATTGCTCTAGAAATAATCACATCAAATTTTTCTTTATTTTCAATACTATATTCTTCTGCTCTAGCATTCAAAGTTCAAATATTTTTTAAATCTAATTCTAAAATTACTTTTTTTAAGAAATCTATTTTTTTACCATTTGATTCTAAAAGATAGATTTTTGTATTTGGATAAAGTATCTTAATCACAATTCCTGGAAAGCCAGCTCCAGTACCAATATCAAGAATTTCCAAATTCTCTGGATTAAAAACTTTTGTAAATAATAAACTATCAAAAAAATGTTTATCTAATATTTCTTGATCTTTTATTATGGCAGTAAGATTATGAATTTTATTTTCTTCTTGAAGAAGATTTTTATACTTAAGCAATTGATTTTTTTTAAAATCATTTAAATCAATATTTAATTCTTTAAACCTATCTCAATTCATATAACTTTCCTCCAAAAAAAATAAAAAAGACATTATCTTTTTTATTTTACATTAGTTTTACTTTTAAATTTTTTGATTTCTAACTCTTTATTATATTTAAATCAATTATTTGGCTTAATTCTTAAAATAAAATCGTTATTATCAATATTATTTTTTGAAATTAAACATTCATTGACTATTCAAACAATTGCAAGCACTAAGGCAAAAAATATTAATAAAATTGGATCAATCATTGTTTTAAAGTCATTTGATAGGAATTTTCCAATCATAAAATTATAATATGCATAGCCCATTATTATTGAAAGTATTGTACAAGTTATTATTCCAATAACAAAACCACCTTTTACTTTTAAAGTTTCAACTTTTTTTGTTCTTCTATTGTGTAATACATAGATCATTAATATTAAATAAACAATAAAACCAAACATAACTGTACTATTTGAGGAATAATCTGCAACCAAAAAGTAATTAATTTCTGGGCTATTTCAATCTATTGCAATTGAAATAGTAAGAAATAATACATAAATTGAAATTGTGATTGCCATACCAATGAATCCAGATTTTACATAGCTAATATTATCTTTGCCTTCTTTTGAATAAATAAATTTTTCTTGAACTCCTGATTGAACTGTTTTTGGAATTAAAGTTGTATAACCATTGACAGTAGTTAAAATTGTACCAGCTATAATTAATTTAAAAAGTAAAGCAACCCAAGGTGATTTTTTAAATAAATTATCAAATAATTTAAATACATCACCATCACTTGCTCCAAAAAATATTGAAATTGTAATTATTATATAAAAAAATGTTACTGCAATAATTGCTGAAAGCATGGCCGGAGCAACTACTTCTTTATGTTCACAATCTTTTTGTAGGGTTGCTGCATAAATAAAACCATCAAATGCAAATAGTATTGGGATCATTGTTCCAAAAAAAGTATTAACTTGTCAAGGTTCATAACCTGTAGATGGATTAAATGAATTATTACCTTTTGGATTAATAATGAAAAGTGAAAAACCACCGATAACTATAGTTATTAAAGGTAGAAATTTAACAATTGTAAAAATACTTTGTATAAATTTACTTGGTTTATGAGTAAATATGTTCATTAATGAAAAACCAATTAAAACTATTGTTGAAAAAAATAACTCTAATGACATTCATTGAACTTTACCTATCTTTAGAATCAAACTTTCTTCATTCATTGCAAAATAAAATGTATTAATTCCGCTAAAGACAGTTTTTACAGTGAATAAAGCTCCTAGTCCTGCTAAAATAGGAAGATACATACAAATATATAAAATAGAAAATAAAGAAGCTGTTCTTCTATTTATAAATTTATTTGCTCAACTTTGAGCTGTTGAGTGCCCATCATTTTTTGTAGCAGAGGCTGCTTCTATAAATGTTAACATTACTAGTGAACATAAAACCCCTATAAATAATCATACAGTAAGTGCTAATCAGGGGTTTCTTCCAGCTTCATGTAAAACTCCACCAGCTTCAACTTTATTTTTTAAATAAATTCCACTACCTACTACAATTCCAAAAACCATTGAAAATATAGTTAAAAATTCAAAAGACTTATTCTTTGCTTTGTTTGCTTTGTTTACCTTTATCATTTTTTAAAACCTTTCTAGCATTAAAAATTTCTAAACATTTTTGTTTATCATAGTTAAATCAATTTTTAGGATTTATTCTGAAATAAAAGTCATTTATTTCTATATTATTTTTTGAAATAATTGCTTCATTAATAATTCAAGAAACTAATAATATTATAATAAATACAAATCACATTATTGGAGATATAAGCTGTCCATCTATTAATGATTTTATAATATTTAAATAATAAATGTAAGCTAAAGTCAAAATTAACATTGAAGATGAAAATATTGCAGCACAATATGCTCCTTTAACTTTTCTAACTTCAATTTTTTTTGTTTTTCTATTTATAAGCATTTGTATAATTAGTGGAACATGCAATAAATAAACAATAATAATTGTAGAGTCTGAAGATAAATATGCTGTATAGAGATAAGAATCATCTCCAGTTACACTTTTAGGAAGTAATAAGCTTGAACCTACAAAACCTACAAAAAATATAAAAACAATTAAAATTGATATTCAACTTGATTTTATTTTAGAAAGTTGTCCCTCATTGTTTTTGGAATAGACAAATTTTTCTTCAATTGAAGCTCTTATAACTATTGGATAAATTACACTATAAGCATTAACCATTGTAAGCAAAGTTAAAGTAATAATTAAATTGAAAGTAAAATGTATTCTTGGATCAATATTATCTCTTTTGAAAATATTTAATATATTCCCATCAGTGGCTCCCATAAAAATAGCTACACTAATTATTATGTAAAAGATTGAAACAGCAACAATCCCTGTCATCATTGCCGGAGCAACTACCTCTTTGTGTTCACAATCTTTTTGAATTGCAGCTGAATCTAAAAAACCATCAAATGCAAACATAATTGGTACCATTGTTAAAAATATATTATTTATTTTAAATTCCCCTACTTTTTCAGGGTCAAAAGAACTTTCCTTGCCAAGTGAGAAAAAAGTAATTCCTGCTATTAATACTGTTAATAAAGGAAGAAACTTCAGAAAAGAAAGTACAGTTTGCAAAATCTTACCTGGTTTGGTTGTATAAGTATTTACAATTTGAAATAGAATTAATATAAAAGCTGCTACAAAAATTTCAACAGTTATTTTTGTAGTTCCTGTTAATAAACTTTCTTTGCCTGTGGAAAATTCATAAATAATATTAATAGATTGAAAAAAACTACTTGTTGTAAATAATGCACCTATAATAATTAAAACTGGAAGATAAATAATGGCATATAATATTGTTACTAATGATCCATATCTTCTCCCAAGAAATCTTCCAGCTCAAGCTGTTAAAGTATTATGTTCCCCTTTCTTAGTTGAACTTGATAATTCTATGAAAGACAACATCATTGCGCAACAAAAAAATGCCATGAGTGTTCAAACAGCTATTGCTAAGTATGGATTATTTCCAGCTTTTACAAGTACACCATTATCTCCAGCATTTTTTAAATAAATTCCACTTCCAACTACTATACCAAAAGTCATTGAGAAAACAGATAAAAATTCAAAAATTTTATTTTTAGTTTTATTTTTCTTATTAACCTTAATCATGAATTATACCTCATTATATTTCTTTTTTAAGTGAAACAATAACATTTGAATATCTGCAGGGTTTACACCTGTTATTCTTGAAGCTTGTCCAATTGAAGTTGGTTTTACTTTTTCTAACTTCTGTCTTGCTTCAACAGCTATATTTTCAACTTTTGAATAATCAACATCTATTGGTATTTTTTTACTCTCCAGTTTTACAAATTTTTCAATTGTCTCATTTTCTTTTTTAATGTAACCTTCAAATCTTATTAAGATTAATAAAGTTTGTAACTGTTGTTTTGATAATTTATTTAATTCTTTAATATATTTTTTAAAAATATTAATATCAACTTTAGGTTGTTTTAGTATTTCATATGCACTAAACCCTTGAGTTAAAATTGCTTGACCAGCTTTTTTTAATTCAATTGCTAATTCTGTTTTCGGGCTAAATCTTATTTCCTTTAGTAGTTCTATATTTTCAAAAATTTCTTTTTCAAATTTTTCATGTAACTTTCATTCTTCTTTTGAAACTAAACCAATTTCATAACCATATTTTTTTAATCTCATTTCAGAATTATCATTTCTTAAAGTTAATCTATTTTCTGCTCTACTTGTCAGTAATCTATATGGCTCAATTACTCCCTTATTAATTAAATCATCAATCATAACTCCAATGTATGATTCATTTCTTTTTAAAATTAAAGGGTTTAAATTATCAATTTTTCGTACTGCATTTATTCCAGCAATTAACCCCTGACCAGCAGCTTCTTCATAGCCACTTGTTCCATTAATTTGACCTGCTAAAAATAAATTACCAACTAATTTTAATTCTAAAGATAATTTTAACTGTTGAGGGTCAATACAATCATATTCAATTGCGTAAGCTCATTTATCTACAATAACATTTTCAAATCCTGGTAAACTTCTAAGCATCTTATCTTGTATTTCAATGGGCATTGAAGTTGAAAATCCTTGAACATAAAAAGTATCTAAAGATTTTGATTCAGGCTCTAAAAAAATTTGATGAGTCTCTTTTGTACTAAATCTTACAATTTTATCTTCAAAACTTGGACAATATCTTGGTCCTACTGATTCAATTTCACCAGAATACATTGCTGACCTATGCAAGTTTTCTTCAATAATTTTTTTGGTTTTTGAAGTTGAATGAATTAAATAACAAACTTCTTGTTTTTCATATGGTAAAAAATTACTTGTAGAAAAAGAAAATGCCAAGTCTTCATTTGTTCCAGGTTCAATTAATGCTTTTGATAAATCTATAGAATTAATTTTAACTCTTGGAGGTGTACCTGTTTTAAATCTAAAAGTTCTAAGGCCAAGTTTAACTAAAGTTTGACTTAATGACTTTGTTGTAATTTCATCATTTGGTCCGCCTTCATATTTTTCTTCACCACGATATATTAATGAAGAAAGATAAGTTCCAGTAGTTAAAACAACTGCTTTACAATGAATTTCAGTTTTATCTTCTAATATAACTGATTTAACATTATTATTAGAATCTAAAGTTATATCTTTAACTACACCAATAACTAATTCCAAATTTTTTTGATTTTCAACAACTCTTTGCATATACTTTGAGTATTCAATCTTATCTGATTGAGCACGTAAAGCTCAAATTCCAGGTCCTCTTGAAGAATTAAGTAATTTCATTTGCAATGCAGTTG
This sequence comes from Spiroplasma cantharicola, assembly GCF_001281045.1. Classification (NCBI taxonomy): domain Bacteria; kingdom Bacillati; phylum Mycoplasmatota; class Mollicutes; order Entomoplasmatales; family Spiroplasmataceae; genus Spiroplasma; species Spiroplasma cantharicola. The sequence continues at coordinate 1,152,953 of NZ_CP012622.1, forward strand.
CATCTGCAGCTTTACCCATTTCTCCTCCAAGTGAATCAATTTCTCTTACAACTATACCTTTTGCTGGTCCTCCAATTGATGGATTACAAGGCATAGTTGCAATTTTATCTCTATATAAATTAACTAAAATTGTTTTCTTTCCTAATCTTGCAGAAGCTAATGCCGCTTCTACTCCAGCGTGCCCTGCTCCAACTACAACTATTTCAGCTTGCATGTGCACGCCTCCTTTTCTTTTATTTTATTCTTTCAAATAAAACTAATTTATTAATTATTTTCTTAAACTTGAAATCTTTCTCTAAATTTTTAAAATTAATATCTTTTGGATCTAATCCCATTTGATTTATCATATTCGGATATGAATTAACAAGAATTGGTTTTAATAAGTAAGAAATAATAACAATATTTTTTTGTAAAACAGAAAGTACTTCTAATAGTTCCTCAAGTTTATTTTCTTTTTCTAAAGTTCAAGGTTTTGAATCTTCAATAAATTTGTTGCATTCTTGTGCAAGTTTTAAAACTATTTGAGTTGCTTCAGACATATTATAGCTATCCATTTTCTCTTTATAATTTTTAATTGTATCAAAAGCATTTTTAACTAATCAATGGTTTGAAACTTTTTTAATTGGCAATAGTCCATCAAAATATTTAATAATCATATTTGATACTCTTGAAATTAAATTACCAATATTATTTGCTAAATTATTATTAAATGATTCTATAAATAATTCATTTGTAAAACTTCCATCTTTATCCGTAGGCAAATTATTTATTATATAAAATCTTAAAGCATCACTTGAATATGTATTAATTATTTCAATTGGATCTAAAACATTTCCAATAGATTTAGACATTTTTTTATCACCGCTTAAAATTCAACCATGTGATAATAATTTATCTGGAGTTTTTAAGCCAAGCGAATTTAAAATTACTGGTCAATAAATTGAATGAAACCTTGTAATTTCTTTTCCAATAATTTGCAAAATTTCAGTATCCTTTGATCAAAATTTTTTTAAAAGTTCATTATTTTTTGATTTATAGCCTAAAGCCGTAATGTAATTTGAAAGTGCATCTAATCATACATAGATTACATGTTTTGGATTTTCCTTTATTTGAATTCCTCAATTAAAACTTACACGTGTAACTGAGAGATCTTCTAAATCATTGTTAATAAAATTATTTAACATTTCTTTTTTTCTTGATTCAGGTTCTAAAAAATCTGTAGAAAATAACTCTTGAAGGTATTTTTTAAAACTTGAAACTTTTAACATGTATGTTTCTTCTTCAAAATTTTTAGCTTCTTTGCCACAAACAAAATGATGAAATGTTTCATCCATTTGTTCTTTTGTTAAAAACTCTTCGCAACTAATACAATATTTTCCTTTATAAGTTGAAGGATAAATTAATTTTTTTTCTAATAAATCACTAAAAATTTCTTTAACAGCAACAACATGGTCTTCATCAGTAGTTCTGATAAAACGAGTATAATCTATATTTAATAGTTTTCATAAATTTAAAAAACCTTTTACAATTTCATCAACATATTCTTTTGGTTTTAAATTTTGCTCTTTTGCTTTTTCTTCAATTTTTTGTCCATGTTCATCTGAACCTGTCAAAAAGAAAACTTCAAATCCGTCTTCTTTTTTATATCTTGAAATAACATCTGCTAATGTTGTTGTATAAGCATGTCCTATGTGTAAATTTCCACTTGGATAATATATAGGTGTTGTTACAAAAAAATATTTTTTCATAACTATTCTTCTATTGAAAGACTATATATTCCCTTTAGCCCTCTATAACTTTCTTTATAAGTTAAACCATAACCAACAACAAATACATCTTCTAATTTAAATAAAGATGCACTTTCTAATTCCATTTTTCTTTCTTTAATATTTTTTTCAATTAAGTTTAAAATTTGAATATTTGCAGGTTTTTCTTTTTTAACAAGACTATGTAATTTTTGTAATCTGTTTCCTTTATTTAAAACATCATTTACAATTAATACATTTTTATCTGTTAAAGTATTTTTTAAACCAAGGTCTATTAATAAATCTTCATTTTCCTTTGGTGTTGTTACAAACTGAATTGTTACATCAATTGGTAATTCTCTAATTAAATCAGCAATAAAAATAAATGAACTTGATAGATCAGCTACAATAACTAGTTGTTGATTTTCATAAGTTTTTCCTAAATCGGTTCCTATTTTGGCAATTGCTGCTTTGATTTCTTCTTCTGTTATTAAAGTTACTAATTTTTGATTATCCATGATTATTCATCACCCTTCTAAACATTTTTTCAACATTTCTGGTGAAAAAATTAATATCAAAAAGCTCATTTAGTTCATTCTTTGATGAAATATATTTCATGATTCCATTTTTAATTAAAATTTCTTTAAAACTTTTTTTTGAAGTTTGGCACTCTAAAGTACACTTCTGAATAAAATCATAAATTTCTTCTCTTGAAAATTGATACTTCATTAAAATATAGGTTAATACTCTTTGACTAAAAAATATTCCCTTTTGGTCATTAATATGTGAGGCAATTAAATCATAATTAATTACCAAATCATTAATTGTATTTGTCATTCTCTTTGATACATAAATAATTATATTATAAATATCTGGAAAAACTAATCTTTCGTTTGAACTATGTGAAATATCTCTTTCGTGTCATAAAACGTTATTTTCAAATGCAGTGTTTACAAAAGATCTTGCATATCTTGAAAGACCACATATATTTTCTGAACTTATTGGGTTTTTTTTGTGAGGCATTGAGCTTGAACCTTTTTGTTCTAAACCAAATCCTTCACATATTTCTTGAACCTCACTTCTTTGAAAATGTCTTATTTCAGTTGCAATTTTTTCAAAAGTTGATGCTATATTTGCAATTACAGATATTAAAAATGCATGTCTATCTCTTTGAGTAACTTGAGTTGAAATTTTATCTAAATTTAAACTCATTGCTTTTGCAACATATTCTTCAACTTCAAGTTCTAAATTAGCATAATTACCCATTGAACCAGAAATTTTTGCAACTTCAATTTGATGTCTTGCTAATCTCAATCTTACAATTTGTCTTTGTATTTCATCAAATCATAAAAGAAATTTTAAACCCAAAGATGTTGGTTCTCCATACATACCATGTGTTCTTCCCATTATGATTATTTTTTTTGTCTCTTCTGCTTTTTGTTTTAAGATTTTACTTAAATTATTTAAAGATTCTTCTAATAAAATATTTGATTGTTGAATCATTTTATTTTGAGCAGTGTCTACAACATCAGTAGAGGTTAAACCAATATGAACTCATTTTTTTTCTGAACCTAATTGTTCTGAGATCATTCTTGTGAATGCTACAACATCATGTTTTGTTTTTTGTTCAATTTCAAGCATTCTGTTAATGTCAACTTTTGCTATTTCTTTAATTTTTTTTGCATCATCAAGTGGAACAAATCCCAATTGTGCCCAAGCATTTACAACATTTATTTCAACTTGTAATCAAATATTAAGCTTATTATTATCCGCTCAAATTTTTTCAACTTCTTTTACAGCATAGCGTTGTATCATTTTTTAATTCACCTCCATTAAAAAATATTTTCCAGTATTATTGTTTGCTCTCTATCTGGACCAACAGAAAATCCTGAAATTTTTATTTCACATACTTTTTCAATCATTTTTAAATAATTTTTAGCAGCATGTGGTAATTGATCAAACGAAGTTACTTTTGTTATATCTTCTTTTCATCCAGGATTTGATAAATAAATTGGTTGACATCTTTCATATTTTTGATTTACACTTGGCAAATTATTAATTTCTTTTCCATCTAATTCATATTTTACACAAATATTAATTTCATCTACTCCTGATAAAACATCAAGTAATGTAATAAAAATTGAATCAATTCCAGAAGTTCTAATTGCATGCTTTAAAGCCACTGCATCTAGTCAACCAATTCTTCTTGGTCTCTTTGTATTTGAACCATATTCATTACCACGTTCTCTAATTCCATCACCAATTTTATTATTTAATTCTGTAGGAAAAGCTCCTGCTCCAACTCTTGTTGAATATGCTTTAACAACCCCCATAGTTGAATTAATTAATTTGTGACTTATTCCACTTCCTGTTGAAGCGTTATTTGCAGATGTATTAGAACTGGTTACATAAGGATATGTTCCATGATCTATATCTAATAAAGCTCCTTGAGCACCTTCAAATAAAACTTTTTTACCTTCTTTGATAGCAGATTCAATAAATGAATCAGTATCAATAACTCTTTCTTTTATTTTAGTATAGGCTTCAATTAAATCTTTATAAGTATCTTCAAAATTTAAAGATTTAATATTAAACATATTTTTTAAAAATTTCATTTGATAATCAAAAACTAATTTAAATCTTTGTTTAAAATTTTCTTCACCTAATTCACCAAGTCTTATCCCTAATCTAGAAACTTTATCTTGATAAGCTGGTCCTATTCCTCTTTTTGTAGTACCAATTTTATTATCACCACGTTCATTTTCTTGTGCTTCATCAATTAATATATGATAGGGCAAAATTAATTGAACTCTATCTGAGATTAAAAGATTTCCATAATCCACTCCACTTTGTTTGATAATTTCAAACTCTTTAACTAAGTTTATTAAATTTACAACACAACCATTTCCAATTATATTTGTTACCCTTTTATTAAAAATTCCTGAGGGGATTATTGTAACTTTATGTTTTTGACCATTGAAATTAATAACATGGCCAGCATTATCTCCTCCTGCAAATCTAACAACCATATTTGCTTTTTGAGCAAAATAATCTGTCATTTTACCTTTTCCTTCATCACCCCATTGGGCTCCAACAACAACTAATGAATTATATTTTTCCATTTTTCTCCTTAATTAAATTTATTCATAATATTTTTAAAATCTTCTTGTGAAATAAATTCTTCTACAAAAGACGATATATTTAAAATCTGTTTTTTTATTAAAACTATTTCTTCTTCTGTCATTTTTGACAATACTCAATCAACAATTTTATATTGGCCTGGATTACCAATACCTATTTTTAATCTATTAAAATTTTCAGTTTTTAAATGACTTATAATATTTTTAATTCCATTATGACCACCAGCACTTCCAGAGTTTCTGAACCTAGTTTTAGACAATTCTAAATCCTTATCGTCATGTAAAACTATAAAGTCTTTGATATCTATTTTATAATATTGCAATATTGATATAATAGCTTCTCCAGATAAATTCATAAAAGTTTGTGGTTTTACAAATAAAATTTTTTCTCCTTTAATATTTGAAAAAAATATTTGAGCATTGAAATTTTCAATACTTTTTTGAAAACCATATTTTTCTAATAATACATCAATGGCAATAAAACCCGCGTTGTGCCTTGTATTAACATAATTTTGTCCAGGATTACCTAAACCAACAATTAATTTTGACATTTTATTTTTTATATCCTTTTATGTATGCATTAACTCGTTTTACTATTTTATCTTGCTCTTCATTGTAAACTCCTGTTAAAGAAGATTTTTCATATGAGCTTTTTATCATTCTTGCTAATAATTTTGCAACTGAGATTATTTTTAAACCTTTAAACTTACGCTCTTGAGGAATTTGAATTGTATCAGTTACAACAACACTATTGACAGTTTTGTCATCAATAACTGCCTGCATTTTTGAAACTGCTTCACCATTAAATAATCCATGACAAGCAATTATATGGATTTCTTTTGCACCTTGTTCTCTTAAAGCTTGTGCTCCTTTTATAATTGTTCCACCAGTATCGATCATGTCATCAATAATAAAACAAGTTTTATCCTTGACATCTCCCAAGATAAACTCTACTTCAGCTTTATTTGGTTCTGGTCTTCTTTTTGCAATAACAGCTATCCCGTTTGTTATATTACCTGTATATTTTGCAACTCCATGTACTCTTGATAAACCACCGTGGTCTGGTGAAACAAGTATACACTGTGATGGATCTAATTTGTTTTTTGAAATTGTATCAATAATTTCTGAAGCTACTATTTGAGCAGTTGAAAAATTATCTGTTGGAATATTAAAAAATCCCATAATCTGAGCAGAGTGCAAATCTACAGTTATTACTCTGTGTGCTCCTGCTGTTTCAATAAGATTAGCAACTAATCTCGAAGTAATTGGTTGCCTACCTTTTGCTTTTCTATCTTGTCGCGCATAACCAAAATATGGAATTACAACATTTATTTTAGCTGCATTTGCTCTTTTAAAAGCATCTACTGCAATTAAAAGCTCCATTAAATTATCATTCACTGGTTGATTTGTTGATTGAACAATATATATCTCTTGTCCTCTAACTGAGTCAAGTGATTGAACAATCATTTCTCCATCCAAAAATTTAGATGTATTAGCTTGTGATTCTTCAACATCTAATATTTCACATATCCTTTTTGTTAAATTTTTGTTTGATGATAAACCAAAAATTTTAATATCTTGTTTGTTCATAAATATAAGTCTCCTTAAATATAATATCAAATTTTCACCTACCTTTTGTCATTTGCTAAATTAAAAAACCTTAAATATAAGAAGAAATAACTAGCAAAGTATAAGAAAAATAATAATCTTTAAGCCTTCTAGGCAATGTTTTTAAAATAAAAAACTATTATCTTTCATAAAAAGTACAAATATTAAGTGAAAATAATTAAATAATAGAAAATAATATATAATCAAATAGGAGTTAATAAAAACTTCTATACTTGTTTGTTATAAGTCTTAAGGACTTTTTTTATTGCAATAATGATGGAGGAAACAAAATGGGATTAGTTTTTTTAGATAATTTAACACACGCAAATGGTGGTAAAAAATTGTATGACAATACAAGTTTTAGGCTAAATAGAGGTGAACATATTGCTTTAATTGGACCAAATGGAACTGGTAAAACAACTTTGTTAAATATAATTGCTGGTAAAATGTTATGTGATAAAGGTGAATTAAAGATTCATCCAAAAACAAAAATTGGTTATTTGGATCAACATCAAGATGTAGATTTAGAAGAAACTGTTGATTCATATTTAAAAGGTGCTTTCGCAGAACTTTTTGAATTAGAAGCAAGAATGAATAAAATTTATGAAGATATGGCTATTGAATATAAAGAAGAAGATCTTGTAAAAGCACTTGGCTATCAAGATACTTTAAATTTAAATGATTTCGATTCAATTGATAAAAAAATTGGGAACTTAGTTACAGGTTTAGGTATTGGTCTAGAGAAACTTCAAACTTCAATGGGCGAATTAAGTGGAGGTCAAAGAGGTAAAGTAATTCTTGCAAAACTACTATTAAGTGGTGATGATTTTTTATTACTTGATGAACCAACAAACTTTTTAGATTTAGAACAAGTAAAATGACTTGCTAAATTTTTACAAACTTTTGAAAAGGCTTTCATAATGGTTTCCCATGATAATGATTTTATTAATAAGACTTGTGGGATAATTTATGCACTTGATAATTTAAAATTAACAAGATATGTTGGAAATTACGATAAATATTTAGAAGAAGCTGAAATACAAAAAGAGCAATATGATAAGGCTTTTGTGGCACAACAAAGAGAAATAAAAAAACTTGAAACTTATGTTGCAAAAAATAAAGCAAGAGCTTCCACTGCAAAATCAGCTCAATCAAGACAAAAACAACTTGAAAAGATTGATGTAATACAAGAACGAAGAGATTTAACAAAACCTAAGTTTTCCTTTTCTTATAAAAGACCAAGTACAAATGTAATTGTCAAAGCTCATAGTTTAGTTATTGGTTATGATTCGCCTCTATTACATGAACTTAACTTTGAATTAAGAGAAGGAGAAAAATGTATTATTAGTGGTAGAAATGGTATTGGTAAAACTACATTTTTAAAAACTATGTCTACAGAAATTCCCGCTTTTAAAGGTGAAGTTGAACTTGGACATGCTGTTGAATATGCATATTTTAAGCAAATTGAAGATGTTAGAGGAATTAGTCCTATAAAATATTTAATGGATAGATTTGATAATATTACTGAATCAGAGGCAAGATCAAAAATAGCCCAATTTGGTGTTAAAAGTGGTTTAATGATGCAACCTATGGAAAAGTTATCTGGTGGAGAACAAACAAGAATTAGGTTAGCTGCTCTAAGTATGATTCCTTGTAGTTTATTGGTTCTTGACGAACCTACTAATCATATTGATGTTTTAGCAAAAGAAGCATTATTAGAAGCAATAGAGAATTTTAAGGGAACAGTTATTCTTACAACTCACGATATTAATTTTTCAACAAACTGAGCAAATAGAACATTAGATTTTTCAGATTTAGTGTAGAATAATTTTATAACTGGGAGGTTTATATAATGAAAAATGAATTTGATCCATCATGTTTTAAATGTGTTGAAGAAATGAAAAAAACAAATAAGGGTGGAGCTGCAGCAAGTGTATTAGCAATGAAAATGCAACAAAATGTAGCTAATCAAGATTTGGATAACATAAAAGTTTGTGAAAGACATGCTTAAAAAAACTAGTTTATTTCAATAAACTAGTTTTTTTTATAAATGTTGAGCCTGACCCACTAAGTTGACCAAGTTCCTTATATTTAATTAAAGTTGGATACAATTCTAATGCTGGAATTTCCAACATATTCTTTTCACATTTATTTTTTCAGCCTTTGATTTCATCAAATTTTTCGTAAACCTTTTTTGTATCACATTTAACTTTTGTAAAAATTAAATCTTCAAATTTTATTTGAATCTTATCTGGAATTTTTTTAACTTTATTGCCATAACTTTTGACTCTAGCAGTACTAAAATTCCAGATAAAAAAATAACAATCTGTGCCAATAGTTTTTGAGATTTTTTTTAATATTTTAATATTATTTGTAAAGTATTTAGCCACTGCAATGGCATTACTACTTCCTCCACCAAGACCTGAACCAATAGGAATATTTTTAAAAATTTTAATATTATAATAGGAAGTAATAATTTTTTTATCTCGTAAATAATTTAAAACGGTATAAATAAAATTCTTCTTTTCTAATTCCTTAAAATTACAAGTTATTAGGTCCTGTGTTTCATTTGATTCAACAATTTCTATTTCGTCATAGAGATCAGGTACTATTGTAAAAATTGAATTAATCTTATGTAGATTTTTCTTTTTTTTACTTACTTTTAAATTTAAATTTACTTTTGCATAACTTTTTATTAACATTTTTTTACCTCATTATAAATTTTTATATACTCATCTAAGTTTATATTTTCAGGTCTTAGACTTTCTTTTATGTTAACTTCATTAAGAATTTTTAAAGCATCTTCTTTATTATTTGTAAAAGAAGCTAAATTATTTAATATAGTTTTTCTTTTATTGTTAAATAACTTTCTAACAAAAGATACAAACTTTAAATCATCATCATTTAATTTTTTCAAATTAGTATCATTAAACTTTAAAGATATAATTGATGAGTCAACTTTTGGAATAGGTTTAAACATATTTTTGTTAACAGTAAATTCATATTTTATTTCAGAATAAAGTTGAACAGCAATAGATAAATTATTGTAATTATTTTCATTGGCCTTTGCGCAAATTCTTTGAGCAACTTCTTTTTGAACCATAAATATTGCTTTATCTAGTTTCTTAGATATATTTAAAGTTCTAAATATTATTTCACTTGTAATATAATATGGAGTATTTGAAATAATTGAAACTTTTTTAAAACTATTATTTTCAATTAATTCATTGAAATCAACTTCTAAACAATCTTTAATTATTAACTCAAGCTTTGTAGAGTTTACTTCTGATTTTAAAATGTCTTCCATATCTCTATCGATCTCTATTGCAATAACTTTTTTATACCTATTAACTAACTCTTTTGTTAGAGCTCCCTTTCCTGGACCAATTTCAATTACTAATTGATTAGATTCTTGATCTAAAATATCAATTATTTTTTTAATTAAATTTTTATCTGATATAAAATTTTGACCAAATTTTTTCTTTGCATATTGCATTATTATTCTCCTACTATTTTTTTAAGATCTTGAATATCTAAATTAACAAAATTAACTCATTTAAATAAAGTTTTAGAATTTATCTTTTCACTTCAATTATATTTCTCTGCTATTTTTTTTCTTGCTTTTGGTTTATAGAAATCATTTTTTAAAAAATCCTCTCAAGTTATACTTAGGTTTTGGGGATCAAATGAAATTAGACTTGATAAAGCTTCTTTTATATCTTCATCTTTAGCTTCTGCAATACCAATTTTTTTTGAATTATTTATGCTTTTTTTGTTGATAAATGCATTAAAACATTTAAAATTAAGATAGATATTAATTGTGTCACGAATTTTTAAACCAGGCCCATCAGGGTCTGTTAAAATAATTACACCACGTGTCCTGTTAACATCAGAAATAAAATTTAAAGTATTTTTAGATAAAGCAAGACCATTTGTTTCAATGGTGTCAACATTATCATTTCCAAATATTTTTTTAAGTTTGGCAGTGTCTGTTACTCCTTCAACAATTATAACTTGCTTTATCTTCATAAACTTAACATTACCTTTCTCGTGTATATTACTAGTATTTAAAATACTTTTATAGTATAATTATACACGAAGGGTTTTTTTCTTATAAAGGAGGAAATAAATATGGCATCATGAGATCGTAAAAGAGAATTCGTTGCTTTAGATTTAGGAACAGCTAACATTGTTGCTTATCTAGGTGGACAAGGTATCATTTATAATGAACCTTCAACAATGGCATACGACGTTCATACAAATACTGTTATTGCTTCAGGAGAAGCTGCATACGAAATGATCGGAAAAACAAACGATGATATTAGAATGGTAGTTCCATTAGTTGATGGAGTTATAGCAGACCTTGACGCAGCTAAAGATTTAATTAAAATAATCTTTTCACGTATTAAATTATCAGACATCTTAAAAAATGCATTAGTAGTTCTTGCCTGCCCTTCAGGAGTTACTGAATTAGAGAGAAGTGCATTAAAACAAGTTGTTGCAGATATGGGAGCAAGACACGTTCTTGTTGAAGAAGAAGTTAAATTATCAGCAATCGGAGCTGGAATAAATATTTCTATCGCAAGTGGACACTTAGTTGTTGACATCGGTGGAGGAACTACTGATATAGCAATTATTTCAGCAGGTGATATTATTATTTCAAGATCAATTAAAGTTGCTGGAAATCATTTAGATGAAGAAATAAGAAAATATATTCGTGCTGAATATAATGTATTAATCGGAATTAAAACTGCTGAAAAAATTAAAGTTGAAATTGGAGCATTAACAAAAATAGATAATGGACGTACATTCCGTGCATTCGGACGTGACGTTATATCTGGTTTACCAAGAGAAGTTGTTATCTCACCAGATGAAGTTAAAAATGCTTTATTAGCACCATTTTCAAAAATAACAGACCTAATTGTTGAAGTTATGGAAAACACACCAGCTGAATTAGCTGGAGATATCATTAGAAATGGTATTACTATATGTGGAGGAGGAGCTTTAATTAGAGGAATTGATACTTACTTTGAATCAATTTTCCAATTAAAAGTAACTAAAGCTCAAGATCCATTACTAACAGTTATTGAAGGTACTAAAGAATACGAAAAACAAGCAGAAAAATGATTAGAAATCATCGAAATACGTGATTCAAGAGAATATAACATAAAATAATAAATAAGGAAGAGAATGAATCTTCCTTTTTTATTTGTTTTTTTATTTAATAAATACTAGATTATTTAAAAAAAAATGTTTAAACTAAATATATAGTTAAAGTGAGGTAACACTGTGGCAAGAGCAAGTTTAAGAACAAAAAGACATATTGCAATAGACATTGGAACAAGTAAAACTAGAATTTTTATAGAAAAATTAGGAATGGTTTTTAATGAAGCAAGTTTAATAGCTATTGATTATAAAACCAAAAAAGTTATCTCTGTTGGAGATGCTACAAAAAAGTTTGTAGGTAAATTAAGTGGAACAATGCAAATTAAAAGTCTTTTAAAAAGAGGAATTTTAACAGATATGAATTTACTAAAAAAATTTTTATCAACTATTCTTTCAAAATATGAAGAAGAAGTAAAAAGCTCTGTTGTTACATTAGCTTGTCCAATAAGCATGAGTGATATCGAAAGAAGAGCATTAATTGAATCAATTAAATCTCTTGGAGTTTCTCATGTAGTTATTGAAGATGATATTAAATTAGCATTACTAGGTGCCGGATATAATATATATGGATCTGATTCATATATGTGTTTAGAACTTGGTGCTGGTAAAGCAACAATTGGATTAGTAAATAATGGAGAAACAATAAATTATAAATGAACAAAAGCTTGTGGTGAAGCAATTGACCAAGAAATTATAAAAGTGTTAAAAACAAAAGAAGGAATTTTAATTGGAGATGTAACTGCAGAAGCAATTAAAATTGCTGTTGGATCAGTGTTAAAGAATAAAGAGCCTTTAAAAACAAAAGCTTACGGTTATGATTTAAATTCATCAAGACCAAGAGAGATTGAAGTTGAAGATAAAGATATATCAAAACTTATTTTGTCAGTATTTGGAAATATAACTAATACAATAACTGCACTTCTTGAAGAAACTCAAAGTGAAATTGCAGGAGATATAATAAAGAATGGTTTAATTATTACAGGAGGACTTGCAAGAATTCCTGGTGTTAAGTTATTCTTTGAAAACTTCTTTGAAATTCCTGTAATAGTTGCAAAAAATTCTTCAACAGCAACTATTGAAGGAGCCATAATGCATAAGGAAAAAACATTTGATATTATAGAAGCAATGGGTTAGTAATAATATTTTTTATTAATAAGACAAAGTCTTATTTTTTTTTATAAAATAAGACTATAGAACTTAGGGGAAATTATGAATATATTAATAGATAAAATTAGAATTGTTATGGAAAAAGCAATTAAAAAACTTAATTTAAAAGGAGATATTTTAATTGAGAGACCAAAATTAATTCAGAATGCCGATTTTGCAACAAATTTTGCTTTGATTAATTCAAAACTAAATACAAAAAATCCTATAGAATTAGCAGAATTAATTGTAAATGAAATTAAAAATAATGAGATTTTTGAAAATGTTGAATTTATAAAACCAGGTTTCATAAATTTTAGAATAAATAATTCTCTTTTAAACCAAGTAGTTGAAAAAATAATAAATGAAAAAGATAACTTTGGTAAATCAAAAAAGAAAAATAAAAAATATAATTTAGAAATAGTTTCTGCAAACCCTACTGGGTATTTACACGTTGGTCACGCAAGAAATGGTGCTATTGGTGACTCTGTTGCAAGAACATTAAGATTTGCTGGATATGATGTAGAAACAGAATATTATGTTAACGATGCTGGTAATCAAATTAATGTATCTGCTGCTACTCTTTTTTATCATTACAAAAAGATGCAAGGATTAAATGTTGATAAGCCAGAAGAAATGTATGGTGGAGAAATGTATAAAGAAGTAGCCACACTTTTTATAGAGGAATACAAAGATAAATTTAAAGATATCTCAATAGTAAATAATAAAATTAATAATGAAGAGGTAAATAATTTATTTAAGCAAAAATCAATTATCTTTTTTATGAATGAAATTAAAAATCAAATGAGCAATTTGGGAGTTACTATTCAACACTATTCTAGTGAAGCAAAAATGTATGAAAATGATTCAATTAATAAAATTATAAAAAAATATAAGGAACTTGGAGCAACTTATGAAAAAGATGATGCCTTGTGACTTAAAACAACAGAATTTGGTGATGATAAAGATAGAGTTCTTAAAAAAACTGATGGAAGTTTTACATATATAACTCCTGATATTGCATCACATAGTAATAGAATAGATAGAACAAAAGCAGATAAATATATTAACTTTTGAGGTGGAGATCACCATGGTTATATAACAAGATTAAAGGCTGGTCTTGCCTTATTAGGATATGATTTTAATTTAATTGATATAGACATGATTCAAATGGTTCGTCTAATGAAAGATGGACAAGAGTTCAAAATGTCAAAACGTAAAGGTACAGCTGTTTGATTAATAGACCTATTGGAAATGGTTGGAAAAGATTGTATTAGATACATGTTAGTTTCTAAAACTCCATCAAGTCATATGGACTTTGACTTAGACCTTGCATTAGAAAAAAATTCAACTAACCCTGTTTATTATGCTCAGTATGCAACAGCAAGATCTAATAAAATAATTTCTAGTTTTAAAAAATTAAAACTAGAAATTAATAACTCAATTCTTTTTGAAAGTCAAAAAGAAAAGGAAATTATAATATTGTTAGATAGTTTTAATTCAATAGTTGAATACTCAGCAAGTTCTAGACTGCCTAATATTATTTGTGATTTTATACAAACATTAGCAAAATCATTTCATTCTTATTATGCAGAAACAAAAATATTAGATGAGCAAAATATTAATTTAACTAACCAAAGAGTTTTATTAATAAAATCAATTTATCAAGTATTATCAAATGCTTTTAATTTAATAGGAATTGATGTTAAAGATGATATGTAAAAAACATCCAGTATTTTTTAAAAAAATACTGGATGTTTTCTTTCATTTTTAAGTTTTTATCATTTCTTGAACAATATCTGCGACGTGCTCAACATCCGTACCGATTATTAATTGAAGTCCTTGATTACCAAGTCGTTTAATGCCATATATACCAAGGGCCTTTAACTCTTTGTCATCAATTCCAACTTTGTTATCTTTAACAGTTAACCTTAATCTAGTACTACAGTTTTCTACTTTTACAATATTTTCTACTTTTACAATATCAATAATACCTTTAGCCATCATTTCATATTTTTGGTTGGCATTATTTTTTTTATTTTTTTGAAGTGTAGGTACTGCTTCACCTTCTTCTTCACGTCCAGGAGTTTTAATATCAAGTTTTTTGATTAATATACTGAATGTGAAGTAGTATGCGGGAAACGCAAGACCAGCTAATACAAACATTCAAAGGGGATTTGAAATTACTCCATAACCTTTACCATTTACCATACCTTCATATTTACTCATTCCTCATGCATTTGGGAAGGAAATTATATAGTCAATAAATCCACCACTAAATCCAAACCCAATATGCATATGCATTGCAATAGCAATAGCTGCAAAAATTGAAGTATATACAGCATTAACCATTCAAAGAATTGGTCCAACAAAGATAAATGAGAATACTAAGGGTTCATCAATTCCTGTTAAAGCTGCTACAAATGCAACCCCAGCTAAGAAAGTTGTTACCTCTTTTCTTTTTTCTTTTTTAGAACACATTATCATAGCTAATGCTGCACCAGGTAAGCCTCCTCAAAACATTGGGAAGAACCCGGTTTGGAAATTACCAGAAACCATAGATTTTTGGAAAGCATTAATATCTCCAAATATAGTAAAACTTGTAATTCCATCAACGTTATTCATTAAGACTCCATCAGGTAATCCAGACATTTTAATATTAAAGAACTCTTTGAAGTTTTCATTTGAAATGATAACTCCCCCTAAATAGTAATTTGATATTGGTTGTAAAATTGTCTCAATTGCTTTTGGATCTAACATTCCATTTTCTCCAATTAATGGAGATTCATTCATGTTGTTAAATAAAACAATACTTCCTGAAAAGTCAACAATTTGACCTTCAATTGGCATTTGGAACCACAAGAAGGTATTTACAATATGGTGTAATCCTGTTGGTTGAACAATTCTATTTAGAAGTGCATATAAGAACGCTCCTGGAACTGCTCAAGAATCACCAGAGGAAACTAATTTCCCAAATGATACTAAACCATATTGAAACCATGGTCAAAGTATTGCAAATAGAAATGCAACTGGTAGAGATGCTACCATTATAACCATTGGTACAAATCTTCTTCCACCAAAGAATGAAAGAGCTTGTGGTAATTTAATACTTTTAAATTTATTGTATGATCAAGCTGATAAGCAACCCGCTACTATCCCACCTAATACACCAATATTTAAAATATAAGTTCCACCAATAATTTCTAGTTTTTGATTAATCATTCCATATTTTGGCACATAGAATAAACCCGAAAGTGCTCCAGCTAATTCCTTGTTGCCATCTGTTTCTTTATAAAAATCAAATGTTACTACTTTATCATAAAATAGTTTTGGCAATCCACCTTCAGCAAGAAATGCTACTAATATAAGATAAAATGCCGCTCCAACTAGTGCTGCCTCACCACGTTGATCTTTTGATAGACCAAAAGCGGTTCCTATAGCAAATAATAATGGTAGCTGATCAAAAATTGTTGCACCAGGTTTTTGTATAATAAACCCTATTCACCAACCTGCATTATATTGAGTATCACTATTCAATTCCATAGCTAAAGAGCCAAATCGATTAAGTAATGCTGCAAATGGTAACAATGCAATTGGATACATCAAAGATTTACCAAGACCTTGTAGTTTTATCAATAAATTACTAAAAAAGTTATTTTTCTTAGTTTTATCAAAATTTTTTTCTTTCTTTATTTTTGTTTCTTTTGAAACTGTATTCATTTTTTTCTTTTCCTTTCTCATTAATATTTTCTACATAAAATAAAAGAAAGAACTTTTTAAATGAAAAAAATGCAAGTTTTTTGGAATATTTTGAAATAATATTCCATTATTTAGTCATTTCAACTATAAACATTGAAAAGCAAAATAAAAATACAAGAGCTAGGAAAAAAATACAAAAAATAATCATTCACCATTTAAATAACTCAAACATTTCCCTTTTTGGTTTTACTTTTAACTGTATACTTCTTTTTTTATAAAATAAAATTAAATATATTATTACTACTATAATTAAAATTAAAGATATTATTGTTCCAACAAGTAAAGCTATATTTGTTAAATTCACTAATTAATGTAACTCATGAATTATTACACCCTTAACAACTCTATTAACTTCACCTGAGGGACACGGATTATCTGGATTAATATTTAGTTTTATAGATGTAATCAATGATAAAATTTGTGCGAATAATATATAATTTAAACCAATAAAAATTTCATTTAAATTTTGATTTTCAAAATTTAAATATATACTTGCGTATTTTTTAACTTCACTACATTCCGTATTATCTAGAACTACTAAATTTTTAACAACTTTTTCTAAAGCAATTTCTTTCAGCAAATCAATTTCATATTTTCTTGAGTAATTATCTTTACTCATAAAAATAATTACTGTAGTATTTTTATTTAATATTGATTTTGGGCCATGTCTAAAAGCAAGCACTCCATTATAAAAGCAAGGTATTTTTCCCTGTGTTAATTCTAATAATTTTAAGCTTGCTTCATTTGAAAACCCTTTAAATTCTGAACTTCCTAAATAGACAACTCTATCATTCTCTTGTAGTTCTATCTTTTCAATATTTTCTTCGATAAGTTTTAAACTTTTATCAAAATCATTACATAATTTTTCTATTGAAGATTTATTATTATTTTTTAATAATAAATCCAATATTAAAAACGCACTGAAAGTCATTCCAGAATAACTTGAAGTCATAGCAAAGCCCTTATCATTTGCTTCATTTGGTAATAAAAATATCTGTGTGTTTTTATTAGTACTTGCAAGTTTTACAAGTTGACCATCTTTATTACAAGTTATAATTAAATGATAAACTTGATCAATTAATTTATTAGCAATATTAAAAGTTGCAATTGATTCTGGTGAATTACCACTTCTTGCAAATGAAATAATTACTGTTTTCTCTTCTTTTTTTAAAAAATTTAAAGGGTTAGCAACAATATCTGTTGTGGCAATTGAAAAAACATTCAAGCCCTTTTTATAAAAATATGGCGCCAATGCTTGTCCAATAAATTCACTTGTTCCAGCTCCACTAAAGATTATTTTATAATCCTTAAATGACTCTAAATGAGACATCAAATTTTTTATATTTTTATCAATATTTTTTTCTATTTTTTTTCATATTACAGATTGTTGTAAAATTTCTTTTACTGTATTAAATTTTTCTTTACTGAATGTTTTATTCATTTTTTTCTCCATTAGAATAAATTATATTTACATTTGGAAATCTAGTTCCAATTTTTTCTTTACTCTTTTCATCAGTTATTACAATATCAATTTCCTTTATATTTGTAACTTTCTCAATTCCTTCATCTTTTATTTTTGAAGAATCAACTAATAAGATTTTCTCTTTTGAAATTTTCAAAGCATCTCTTAATGTATCAACTTCAGGTACAAAATCATCATAAATATTTCCTTCATAATCTAATGATAGACAACTAAAAAAAAGTTTAGAAAATTTAATCCCCTCAAGATATTTTTTAGTATTTCGATTATAAAAAACTTGAGACTTTTCTTTAAAAATTCCACCAAGCAAAAATACATCTACTATTTTATTATTTTTTCAAGCTTCTAAAAAAACTGGGAATGAATTTGTAACTAGCAATTTAACTTTTGTTTTTATTTCTCTTACAAATCTTTCAATAGTTGTTCCCGGAGAACAAAAAATAATTTCATCATCTTTAATAAATTTTATAGCTTCTCTTGCCATAATATTTTTTTCAAAATTTTTATGTTGAACTTTTTCTGATCTATCTGTTTCATATATATTTTCTACTCTTGAAGTAATACCTCCAAAAGTTAAACTAATTTTTTCTTCATCTTGTAACTCTTTTAAATCTCTTCTAGCAGTTGTTTTATTAATGCCAATACTAAAAGCATAATCAAATAAATCCTTTGAAGAAATAAAATTTTTTTCTATAATTTTGTTTAATATAACATCTTTTCTTTCTAATTTGTGCATATAACCTCCACAAAATCATTATATCAATATCTGGTAAAATTTGAAATAATTTGAAATAATTTGAATAAAAAATAAGTTTTGTTTTCCTAACTATTGTTGTGTCTTTATTATCAACAAGATAACGTGAGTTATCTATTGAGAATATTTAAAAAAACAGTTATAATATATATAGAAATTATTTAAATCATATCAACTAATGAGTGCAGTATAATAAGTGTTGTGTTTGCAAGTTTACTTTTTTTATGGTAGAATTGTTAAAGATTATATATTCTAGTTTTGAATAGAAATATATAATTCATTTATTTAGAAATATTAAAGGAGAAAACGGTATGGCAAATAAAAAACCAACATTCGTTTCTATGGACCTTGGAACAGCTAATACATTAGTATACATTGCTGGACAAGGAATCGTTTATAACGAACCATCAATAGTTGCTTACAGAATTAAAGAAAACAAAATTATCGCTGTAGGTGAAGAAGCATACAAAATGATAGGTAAAGGAAATAAAACTATTCGTGTCGTAAGACCAATGGTTGATGGAGTTATTACTGACATTAGAGCTACTGAAGCTCAATTAAGATATATATTTTCAAAACTAAGAATTACAAAACAATTAAAACACTCAATAATGCTATTAGCATGTCCTTCAGTTATTACTGAATTGGAAAAAACAGCTCTTAAAAAAATTGCTGTAAACCTAGGAGCATCTCAAGTATTTGTTGAAGAAGAAGTAAAAATGGCAGCTTTAGGTGGAGGAGTTAATATATATGCTCCTACTGGAAACCTAATAGTTGATATGGGTGGAGGAACTACTGATATAGCTGTTTTAGCATCAGGAGATATAGTTCTTTCAAAATCAGTTAAAGTTGCAGGAAACTATTTAAACGATGAATGTCAAAAATTCATTCGTTCACAATATGGACTAGAAGTTGGATCAAAAACTGCTGAATCAATTAAAGTTAACGTTGGTTCATTAGCTAAATTCCCAGATGAAAGACGTATGAAAGTTTATGGACGTGATGTTGTTTCTGGATTACCAAGAGAAATCGAAATTACTCCAGAAGAAGTGCGTGAGGTATTAAAAGTACCTGTATCAAGAATTATTGACTTAACAGTACAAGTTTTAGAAGATACACCACCAGAATTAGCTGGAGATATCTTTAGAAATGGTATTACAATTTGTGGAGGTGGAGCCTTAATTAAAGGTATCGACAAATACTTCGCAGATACATTACAATTACCAACAAAAATTGGTGAACAACCATTATTAGCAGTTATTAACGGAACTAAAAAATTCGAAAGTGAAATTTGAGAAATTATTAAAGCCGAAAAATGACACGAAGATATACTAAGTAGATAATTATTAAGTATATAAAATAAAAAAATATTTCCCTATTAATGACTATCCACACAGTCATTGTAAATGGGAAATTTTTTTATAAATAAATTTATTGTGATTTATTATTAAAAGAATTTTATTATATAGTATGTCATAATTTATTTTGAATGAGGTTCTATATGGAAAAAGAAATTATAAATATTAAAGAAGATCATGAAACTTATGAATTAATTTCTGAAGTTATATTTAAGTTTTTTACAAAAAAAGGTAAAAGCATTCTTACAGGAAGTGACAATAGAATTAATGAAACTACTAGAGTTTGATTCATTAACTTCGTTGAAACTAAAAAGAAAGAGGAAATAATGCAATTAGAAAAATATGCTATATTTCCTTCAGATGATCTTAAAAAAATAACTTTATACAACAATACAGGTTCAGAAGAATTAATTGCAAAAAGATATGAAAAGATCAAAAATGAAAAAAATGAAATAATAGTTTTTGCTAAATTTAAAGATAGTTTAAAATATAAAGGATATAAATTTTTAGGACTTTTTGAATTTGATGATTCGCTTACTAATGAGAAAAATACTTTAATTTTTACAAAAACAAAGAGTTCTATTAAATTGGATGTTTAAACAACTGTACCTATTGTTTTATATGATAAAAATAGGTATAATAGTAATAGAGACTTTATTACATAGGAGGTAATTATGAAAATAGAGGAACGTACATTTATTGCTTTAGACTTAGGAACAAGCAATATATTAGCTTATGTAGGAAGACAAGGAATTGTTTACGACGAACCATCAATTATGGCATATGACAATATTACTAATACATTAGTTGCATTAGGTCAAGATGCTTATGAATTAATTGGTAAAACTAATGAAAACATTAGAATGGAAATACCAATTAAAGATGGTGTTATTACAGATTTAGATGCTGCAAGAGATATGTTAAAACATGTTTTCAGTAAGCTAAAAATGTTAAACGAATGAAAAAATTCAATTATTTTATTAGCTTGTCCAAGTGAGGTAACAGAATTAGAGAGAGAAGCTCTAAAACAAGTTGCTTATGATATGGGTGCTGAAATTGTCATTGTTGAAGAAGAAGTAAAAATGGCAGCTTTAGGAGCAGGAATTAATATTGAAATTCCAAAAGGTAATATAGTAATTGATATTGGTGGAGGAACTACTGATATTGCTATTATTTCAGCTGGAGATATAATTATTTCAAGATCAATTAAAGTTGCAGGAAATGCATTTAATGAAGAAGTAAAAAAATATATTAGATCAGAATATAACGTTACTATTGGTGATAAAACTGCTGAAGAAGTAAAAAAAGAATTAGGTTCATTAGCTAAATATAAAGGTGAAAGAACTATGTCTGTTTTTGGAAGAGATATTATTTCTGGATTACCAAAAGAAGCAATTATTAGTTCAGAAGAGATTAGAAACGTTTTAGTTAATGCTTTTAGTAGAATTACTGATTTATTAATTGAATTAATGGAAAACACACCTCCAGAATTGGCTGGGGATATAATCACTAACGGATTTATGATCTGTGGTGGTGGTTCAAAAATAAGAGGTATTAAAGAATACTTTAATGGGATTTTCTCAGTTCCTTGTCATTTAACAGCAAACCCGCTAACTGGTGTAATAGAGGGTTCAAAGGTATGACAAAAAACAATTAATCAAAGAATTGATAATGATTACTATGGAAAAAATGCAAAAAGCGTTAAAAAGGGAAGTCAAACTTCATATTTATAATAAAAAAAATGGTTTTAAAACCATTTTTTTTATGATATTTTAAATATTTTCATCGCATTACTTGTTGTTGCTTCAATAACATCAGCTTTATTAATTTTTTTAATATTTGCTATTTTTTCGATAGTGTAAGCAATATTTTTAGACATATTTAATTTACCTCTTTTTGGTTCAGGAGTTAAATATGGAGCATCTGTTTCAACAATCATTTCATTTAAAGAAAGCTTTTCAACAGTTTCATGCAATTTAGTCGCATTCTTGAATGTAACAACTCCTGGTATTGAAATTAAATAACCTCTTTTAGTAAATTTTCTTGCAAGTTCAATTCCTCTAGTATAACAATGAACAATTGCTTTTTTAACTTGAAGTTTATCTAAAATTTCTAAGGCATCTAAATATGCTTGATCAGATTCATCTTTATCTCTAATATGCATCATAACGACTAAATCATTATTCTTTGCTATTTTTATTTGTTCTTTAAAAAATTCCTTTTGAATTTCTTTGTGTTGATCTGTATAAAAATAGTCAAGTCCTACCTCTCCAATAGCAACTACTTTATCACTGTGGGCCATTTCTTCAATTTCTAACAAGTCTTGTTTATTAAACTTATATACATCATTTGGGTGAATACCAATAGCTGCATATACATTTGGGTATTTCAATGCATATTTACATGCTTCTTTAGAAGATTTAATGTCAAAGCCAACACAGCAAAAATGAGATACTCCATTTACTTTGGCATCTTTTATCATTTCAGAAACTTCAATTTCTTGTTCCTTATAAACAACATCATTAAAATGTGTATGTGTATCAAATATACCTGCCATAATTTAAACCTACTTTCCTAAACAATACTTTCTAAAAATATTGTCAATTACTTCTTCATCTGCGTCATAAATTCCTAAAAGATTATTTAGAATTTTTAAAATTTCATAAAGATCTACATTTATTAAATCAGTTGTAAAACCTTCTTTAATATTGTTTAAGCTATTTTCTAATAATACTAATATATTTTTGAACATCTCTATATGAAATACATTGGATAAAATAGGAAGATCACTTTCAAGAATATCACCATTATTAAACTCTAATTCTATTTTATTTAAAAGTTCTTTTATATCTCCATTAATAGCAGAAACCACAACTAAATCTTGAAATTCTTTTTTGATTTTATCGATATCACTTTTTTTAAGCAATTCAGATTTATTTAAAACAACGAGATGTTTTTTATTTTTAATTTTTTCATATATCTCATAATTAATTTTACCTTTATTTATAACAAATAGAATAAGATTTGAAGTATTGATTAAAGAAATACTCTTATCTATTCCAATTTTTTCAACCTTATTTTTAGTTTCTCTAATTCCTGCACTATCAATTAAATTAAGTGTAAAATTTGCAAAATTCAATTCACCTTCAACAATATCTCTAGTTGTACCTTCTATCTCTGTTACAATAGCTTTTTCTTCAGATATTAATGTATTTAAAAGTGATGATTTACCAACATTTGTTTCACCAAGTATTAGGGTATTTATTCCAGATTTTAAAAAATTGAATCTTTTACTTACATCTAATATTTTTATAGTATCTTCTTTCAAAGAACTAAGCTCAAAACTAATTTCTTCAGGACTTGAACCTTCAACATCATCATAATCTGGATAATCTATTGAGGTTTGAATTTTTGATATTAGATCTATTAATTTCTCTTTCATGTTTATTAGAGCTTTATTATTTTTACCTTCTAAATTTAATGCGCTAATTTTTAATGAAAGTTCATTTTTAGAGTCAATTAAATTATTAATGCTTTCAGCTTGAATTAGATTAATTTTTCCATTAAGATATGCTCTTTGAGAAAACTCTCCTGGTAGGGCTGGTCTTGCTCCATTTGATATTAATAGAGACAAAATGTGATTTGTTAGCAAAATTCCACCATGACATTGTATTTCAACAACATTTTCTCCTGTAAAAGAATTACCATTTGCAAAAGTTAGAATTAAAGCTTCATCAATAATATCTTTTTTATCAAATAATTTTCTAATTTGAATTCTTGTATTATTACTTAACTTTTCTTTTAATAGCTTATTTGTAATATTAAAGGCATTATCCCCTGATATTCTAATAATAGATATTGCCTGTTTGGCTATTTTTGTAGCACAAGCAACTATTGTATCATTTATATTTAGTTTCATTTTACCAACTTCCCAATCTTGATTATAACAAAAGAAAATCAGAATATTAATTTTCTGACTTGTATATTATTCTAATTTTTCTTTCTCCAATTTGTCCTGAGGTTTTTGCTTTAAGATTATTATATTTAGAAATTAATCTGTTAATCTCTCTTCTTAAGGGTTTCGGATATGCTGGTAATATTTCCTCTTCCTTTGAAGATAAAACCCTATTTATAATTCTACTTAATTCTGTTTTACTAAACTTTTTCTTATTTTTATTTGAAATATTAAAATTTATTATTTCAAAGTCAAATAGCATATTAAATTTAATTTTTAATACATTTTTAATAAATCTTCATAGACTTAATTTTGTATCCCTAGTAAGTTCTATTGGTGCATCATAGGCAATTATATTTTTTGATTTTGATTCAATTCTAAAAATTGAAATTATTTTAATTTTAGAAATTTTAGATAGCTGCTCATTTAAAAATTTCATTATTTCAATTCTTTTTTTATTTGAAATAAATAAAATCACTTCATTAATATTTTCATAAAAAACAAGATTAGTTTCAGGTTTTTTAGTTATTAGGAAGTGATTTATTTTATTATTTTTTATTTTTAGAATCATTTGAAACTTTTGCAGCTAATGTTTTGTTTTTAATATTTAATTTTTCTCTTTTTTTCTTCATTCTTGATACTCTAGTTTCTTTTAAGTAATGGAAACCTAAAGTTTGAAGTATTTGGAATGTAGAAGAGAATATTCAATATATAGCAACCCCAGAAGCTATATTAAATACAACGAATAAGAATACAACCATAAATACTATTTGCATAATTAATTGTTTTTTTCTAGCTTTTTTTTGTTGCTCAGATTCCAATTTTGGTTTCTTTTTGAACATTTGCAATATCATTGGAAGTAACATTGAAATAATTTGTAATGGTAAGTAAATAACAATTAAAGTTAAATATATTCAATTTCCTTGTTTAATTTGCTCAAATGGCACTTCAACTAAAGTAATTTTTCCAACAGTCGCAACTTTTAAAGCATGTGTTGCTCTAACAACAGAGAACATAGCAAACAAGAAAGGCATTGATAAGAATGAGGTTGCAAGTGAACTCATTGGGCTTATACCTTCCTTTTTATATAATCCCATTAACTCTAATTGTTGTTTTTGTTTTGCACTTGGATCTGATGAATTTTTATACTTTTCTTGAATTTCTGCTTGTTTTGATTGCAAGCCCTGCATTTTTTCTTGATTAATTTGTGTTTTTCAAGTAAATGCAAGCGTTATTCCTCTGATTATTAATGAAGTAAAGAATATTGCAAATATTGCTGAAACCCCATATGATGCAGAGCTAGGATCTAATCCCTTATTGTTATGAGTTGAAAATAAACTTATAAATGAAACTAAAACTCACGCAATTGGATAAACAAAGAATCCATAGAATGGCGAGGAAGTTACTGTAAAGGCTTGACCTCAAGAAGATATTGGATTAAAGGCATATTCCACCATATTTCCATTACTATCAACGCTAAACCAGTGATTTTTTGAACTTCAGTCACCTAATGATTTAATAATGATTTCGAAAGATACACCAGGAGAAAAGACTTTATTTCCAGACATATCTTTTACTGTACTAACTGTATACTTTGGTTGATACATCTGTACACAACCCCAAAGCATTGAAACAATAATAAATACAAATAATATCAATTTTGTTCAAACTCAGATAATCTTTAATTTATCTTTAGTAGTTTTCTTCTTATTATTATTGTTATTATTTAGATATTTAGAATAGTCCTGTTTATACAAGATATTCACCTCTCTTTTATTTTATTTGTAATAAAGACTTCCTTAGATCCTCTAAATTGAAACTATAATCTTTATTTAAAAATAAATTTCTAGCTATTAAAATAATGTCAAAACTTTTATCTTTCTGATCATCTAACAATTCATAAATCATTGACCTTAACTGTCTTTTAATTTTATTTCTAAATACTGCATTACCCATTTTTTTACCAACAGATATTCCGTATCTAAATCTTTTTAAAGTATTTTTTTTAAAATAAATTACAAATCCCTTTGATTTAATAAATCTTTTAGAACCTATAATACTTTGGAATTCATGATTCTTTTTAATTATATTTTTGTTTTTCATATTTATTATTATGCAGTAAGTTTAGCTCTACCTTTAGCTCTTCTTGCTTTAATAACTTTTCTACCATTTTTAGTTGCCATTCTTGCTCTAAAACCATGAGTTCTAGCATGCTTGATTTTACTTGGCTGTCAAGTTCTTTTCATAAAATACCTCCTTTTTTTTAAACAAAACTTCACTAAATATTATAACTTAAAAGATAGAAATTTTGATACTAATTATTGTATTTTGTGTAACTTCTAATAAGATATTAATAGAATTTGTATGTGGATAACTACGATATAACCCTTTATTTAAAGGATTTTCTAAAAATTTTTATCCCCAATTTATGTATTTTTTAATGTATTTTTAAAGTTATGCACATTAAAAGTATGTGGATAACTTATAATTTAAATGTTGTATTCGAGGTAAATAAAA